>CAVFER010000070.1:0-12103 GCA_963621525.1 bacterium
ATTATTCTAAGGGATATTTTACCATGATTTTTCTTCACCTGATAGGTGAAAAAAAATATATCCGAAAAAATATGAGAAATACAAGCATTTATAAGAAAAATCTGGAGCTGCTAATTGCGAACTTCACGGATTCAGGTTATTTATGTAATAGTATAATCATGACTTTCAGGTTTTTCAAGTCGGTCAGCCTTTCAAAGATAAAAAGTTTGCATAAGGAAATGAAAGGGTATGCCGTACAAAGACATTTGTCCTCGCACGGCAAATTTTTTCCTCCAAAACTATTGACAGAGTGAGAAAAGTACGATATCATTTGCACTTGTAACGCGCTGTTAAAAAACTTAGGAAAAGCGCGTGTTTTACTAAGATTTAAGGGAGATAAAGATTATGAAGAAAGTGGTTAAGTTCGGAGGCAGTTCACTTGCAAATGCAAAGCAGTTTAAAAAAGTGGCTGACATCATTAAAGCGGATAAATCCAGAAGATATGTAGTGCCGTCTGCCCCAGGCAAGCGCAATGACAAGGACGAGAAAGTGACGGATATGCTGTATGCGTGTTATGATGCAGTAGCAGAGGGTCGCTCTTATAAGAAAATTCTTGACAAGATCAAAGAAAGATACAATGAGATCATTGATGGATTGGATCTGAACCTGAACCTGGACCATGAATTTGAAAAAATAGAAGAAAACTTCCTGGCAAAAGCAGGAAGAGATTACGCAGCTTCCAGAGGTGAATACTTGAACGGTATCGTTATGGCAAATTATCTGGGATATGAGTTTATCGATGCCGCAGAAGTTATTTTCTTTGATGAGAATGGTAACTTTGAGGCCGATACTACGGATAAAGAGCTTTCTGAGCGCTTGGAACATGTAGAAAGAGCTGTTATCCCCGGATTTTACGGTTCCCGTCATGACGGTACTGTAAAGACCTTCTCCAGAGGCGGTTCTGATGTGACCGGTTCTATCGTTGCAAAAGCGATTCATGCAGATCTCTATGAAAACTGGACGGATGTTTCCGGATTTTTGGTAGCTGACCCAAGGATCATCAAGGACCCGGAGGTGATCGAGACCATTACTTATAAAGAACTTCGCGAACTGGCTTATATGGGTGCAAGCGTTCTCCATGAAGATGCCATTTTCCCGGTACGCAAGGAAGGTATCCCGATTAATATCCGTAATACCAACCGCCCGGATGACAAGGGAACCCTGATCGTTGAGACCACCTGCCGCAAGCCACGCCATACTATTACAGGTATTGCAGGCAAGAAAGGCTTCTGTTCCATTAACATTGAGAAGGCAATGATGAATTCTGAGGTTGGTTTTGGACGAAGGGTTTTAAGCGTATTTGAAAAGTATGGTATTAATTTCGAGCATATGCCGTCTGGCATAGACACGATGACAATCTTTGTACATCAGTCTGAATTTGAGGCATATGAGCAGTCGGTAGTAGCAGGGATCCATAAGGCGGTTGAGCCGGATATCCTGGAACTGGAATCAGATCTGGCATTGATCGCAGTAGTGGGGAGAGGAATGCGTTCTAATAGAGGTACTGCAGGCCGTATTTTCTCGGCACTGGCTCATGCAAGAGTCAATGTAAAGATGATCGATCAGGGATCTAGCGAATGGAATATCATTATCGGTGTAAAGAATGCTGATTTTGAGACTGCGATCAAGGCAATTTATGATATTTTTATTACTGCAGATTTATAAACGGCAGAGGGGACTAAGATTATGGGGAAAGTAATGAACTATGGAATGAGATGTCATGATCTCTGCCCTAAAACAGATATCGATACTTTGGTCAGCACGATTGCTGCTAACCATGTAGATCAGATTCAGTTGGCTATGGGTAAATCGATAGCGGGATATAGTTTTGATCCGGGACATTATTCTCCCGGGTTTGCAAGGATGATCAGGAAAAAACTGGATGAGAATCAGATCCATGTAGCTGTTTTAGGATGTTATATCAATCCTGTGAATCCGAATGAAGGAGAACGGCAGAGAGCGGTTGCGAAGTTTATTGAGCATTTAAAATATGCAAAGATTATTGGTGCAGATATGGTCGGAACTGAAACGGGACGTTACGATGCGGATTTTAAGGTGGTTCCGTACACATACACAGAGGGCTGTTATCAGCTGCTGCTGAAAAGTATGCGTGAGATCGTATCTGCAGCGGAGAAATTAGGAGTGATCGTGGGAGTTGAGGCGGTTCATGACCATACGCTTTATTGTCCGGAGCTTATGAGGCGGTTTCTGGAAGATATAGATTCTCCCAATGTGGAGGCAATTTTAGACCCGGTTAATCTGATCAGTGCAGAGCATGTAGCCGATCAGGAGAAAGAGGTGGATAAAGCATTTCGCCTGTATGGAGATAGGATATCGGCAGTGCATGTAAAGGATTTTGTATTAGAAGAGGGAAAACCGAAATTTGCCCATGTAGGGGAAGGTTTGTTCCATTATGAGCCTTTGATGAGAAATTTAAAGAAAGACAAGCCTTATATTACGATGCTGCTGGAAAATTCTACAAAAGAGCGGTATCATCAAGATGTAGAATATCTGCAGAAAATTTATGATGCAGTATAAAAAGATTGATTCACATGAAAGATAAAGCGGGAAGGACTTCTGTAAAAAAACAGGAGATCTTCCTGCTTTTTTACAGATACAGGTGCAGGGCAATCAGATAAAAAAACACCTTTTGACCCTAACGCTGTAATATGGTATGATACCACAAGAACTTCTCACAAGATCAGGCACAGAAAGATCCGGGGAACATTGTGAATATTATGGGGGCTGAAGAGATCTATATGAGAAAAATGTATACATATAAAAATCAGAAAAAACTAAGGTGGGGCTATACCACAGGTACTTGCGGAGCGGCAGCTTCTATGGCAGCTGCTATTATGCTTTTTGAACAGAAAAGGATAGGGCAGGTGAAAGTCTCCACGCCTAAAGGTGTGGATCTGGATCTGGAAATCGAGGAGGTCCGCTTTTCCGGGGATCAGGCAGTGTGTGCTGTGCGAAAGGACTCGGGAGATGACCCGGATGTGACAAATGGGATCGCCATATATGCCAGAGTATCGTATGAAGGTAATAAGTCGGGGGAAGAAGGTTATATCTGGGAAAATAAAGATATCCGACTGCATCTTACAGCCGGTGAAGGCGTTGGTACAGTAACAAAGCCGGGACTTGCCTGTGATGTGGGTAAACCGGCTATTAACCCCGTACCAAGGGAAATGATCTTTGCTCATGTGGAGAAAGCCTGCAGACAATTTGACTATAGAGGCAGTCTTTATATCGAAATATTTATCCCCCAGGGCTTAGAGATCAGCAAAAAAACCTTTAATCCCCGCATGGGTATCAAAGGTGGCATCTCTCTTTTAGGAACCAGCGGGATGGTAGAGCCTATGAGCGAGAAGGCATTGACGGATACCATTCGGTTGGAGCTGCATCAGAAGCATGTAGCAGGGCTTAACAGTATGATCCTGACACCGGGAAACTATGGGGAAAGCTTTTTACGGGATGAGCTGAATGTAAATCTGGATTACGCTGTCAAATGCAGCAATTTTATTGGAGAGTCCCTGGATATGGCAGTACAGGAAAAAATAGAGGAAATACTGCTGGTAGGTCATGGGGGCAAGCTAATTAAGCTGGCAGCCGGTGTGATGAATACCCATTCTTCTGTAGCAGACGGAAGAATGGAAACTTTGGCAGCCTGGTGCGGTGCCTGTGGCGGGAAAGCAGAGCTGATCCATGAGATTCTGGAGTCTGTCACTGTTGATCAGGGACTGAAGCTTTTAGAGACCGTGACCGGGCTTCGGGAAAAGGTTATGGAGCAGGTAGTAAGACGTGCCTGGGAACATTTAGTGTTACGTGCCGGAGAGTCTATGAAAGTAGAATGTATCCTGTTTACCAATGAAAGAGGAATTCTGGGAATGTCTCCGGGAGCCAGAGAGATGTTAGAAAGGATACTGGCACAGGATATGACAAAACTGGAGTGACAATGGAAAGGAAGAAAAATATGGTACATATCGTAGGTGCAGGTCCGGGTGCAGAGGATCTGATCACAGTAAGAGGATTGAGACTTTTAAAAGAGGCGGATATTATTATCTATGCAGGTTCCCTGGTCAACCCGGGTCTGTTAAAAGAGACAAAACAGGGGGCTGTGATCTATGACAGCGCGAAAATGACTTTAGAACAGGTTATGGAGGTTATAGAGCAGGCCTGGAAAGAGGAAAAACAGTTGGTTCGTCTGCACACAGGAGATCCCTGTCTTTATGGTGCCATCAGAGAACAGATGGACGCTATGGACAAAATGGGAATTTCCTATGATATCTGCCCGGGAGTCAGTTCTTTTTGCGCAACTGCGGCTGCTTTGCAGATGGAATATACCCTTCCGGGGATTTCGCAAAGCGTTGTCATTACCAGAATGGAAGGAAGAACACCGGTGCCGGAGCGGGAGAGTATCCGCCGGTTTGCTTTTCACCAGGCCACTATGGTGATCTTTTTAAGTGCAGGCATGTTAAAAGAACTGTCAGATGAATTAATAGCAGGGGGATACAGCCCGGATACGCCGGCAGCTATTGTATACAAGGCAACCTGGCCAGAAGAAAAAACAGTGCGTACTACCGTAGAACAGCTGGCAGAAGCAGCAAAACGGGAGAATATTACAAAAACAGCCCTGATTGTAGTGGGAAATACAGTAGCGCAAAATGGTTATGATCGGTCAAAACTGTATGATCCGGGATTTACAACGGAATTTCGTATGGCGGAAAGCTCTCACAGCAGGAAATTGGTTTCAGTTGTGCCAGAGCAGATCGTATTTAGAGATAAAAAAGTTCAGGTAGAAAAAACTGAAAAAGTAGAGAATGCAGAACAGGCAGAAAGAACAGAGAAAACAGCTTCAGAGGAAAAATCAGAGACTTTGGCACCTGGAAAGCTGTACGTAGTAGGTATGGGACCCGGATCTTTGGACGGGATGACAAGAGAGGCTTTTAAGGCGTTTGGAGACTGTCAGGTGATCGCCGGATATACCGTATATGCAGACCTTATAAAGCCCTATTTTCCAGATAAAGAATATCTCACCACTCCTATGACAAAAGAGGAAGCACGTTGCCGTATGGCTTTTGAATGCTGTATGGAAGGCAAAGATACCGCCATGATCTGCAGCGGGGACAGCGGCGTTTACGGCATGGCAGGTTTGATCCTGGAGCTGTCTGCGCAGTATCCTGAAGTAGAGATCAAAATGATACCGGGCGTTACAGCTGCCTGTGCCGGTGCTGCCGGTCTTGGAGCACCTCTGACCCATGATTTTGCTGTGGTCAGCTTAAGCGACCGCTTAACCCCTATAGAAATGATCTGGGAGCGCATAGAAAAGGCAGCTCAGGCCGATTTTGTCATCTGCTTATATAATCCACGGAGCAAAGGCAGACCAGACTATTTAAAACAGGCCTGCGAGCGGATCATGAAATATCGTTCGCCAGAGACAGTCTGCGGTGTGGCCTCCTGTATTGGAAGAGATGGGGAAGAGATGAAAGTAATGTCCTTAAAAGAACTGGCAGATTATCCGGCAGATATGTTTACCACAGTATTTATCGGAAAATCAAGTACTGTAAAGATTGGAAAATGGATGGTGACACCAAGAGGTTATCTGCAAAAGAAGGAGAAGTAACATGATAAAAAAACATGTGATCCTCTTTGCAGGGACCACAGAAGGACGCTTGCTAGCTAACTGGCTGGATCAGCAGCCGGGCATTACAGGTATCGTCTGCGTGGCAACGGAATACGGGGCAGAGCTTTTAGAAGAGGAAATGCCTTTAAAACATTTAAAAGTCCACTGTGGCCGTCTGGATGAAGGCGAAATAGAAGACTTCCTGGAAAAAGAAGGTCCGTCCCTTGTGATCGATGCCACACATCCTTATGCCCAGATGATCACTGCCAATATCAGGAAAGCCTGTGAAAAATATTCGGATATCTGCCTTTTACGCTGTCTGCGTAAAGAGAGTGAAGATGAGGCGGAAAATGATAAAAACAGCAAAACTGGTATTGTACATGTGAAAAATACAGCAGAAGCAGTGAGGTATCTTGGTGAAAAAGAGGGAAATATCTTTCTCACCACAGGAAGTAAGGAGCTGGCTTTGTGGCAGGAACTTCCAGATTATACAGAGAGGATCTTTACAAGGGTCCTTCCTGTGGAAGCATCTGTTCATATCTGCCGGGAGCTGGGCTATAGCGGAAGACATATTATTGCCATGCAGGGACCATTTTCAGAAGAAATGAACTATGTACAGCTGAAGGAATTTCACTGTTCTTATATGGTAACAAAGGATGGGGGAGATACCGGCGGCTTTAAAGAAAAGATGCAGGCTGCAAAAAGGGCTGGTGCCACAGCGATTGTGATCGACCGGCCCAAAGATAAGGGAATGTCCTTAGAGCAGACAAAGGAAGCGGTAAAGGAGTGGATGAAAGATGGCTCAGAATGAATATGAAGACAGAAAACCCATTATTTATCTTGCCGGGATCGGAATGGGAGGAGAAGACCAGCTGACCGGCGAGGTTTTAGACTGCATAGATCGGGCAGATGCTGTAATAGGAGCCAGAAGAATGTTAGATGCGGCTGCCTCTTATACAGAAGGAAAAGCAGTGCTGGCTGCCTACAAACCTAGTGAAATGGTAAGCTGGCTTTCTTCTTTTGAATGGGAGGAAGCAGTGTTAGTACTTTCTGGGGATACCGGCTTTTACAGTGGGGCAGAAGCGGCTTCCAAAGCCTTTTTACAGGAAGGCTGGGAGGTAGAATATATTCCCGGTGTGTCCAGTCTTTCTTATTTCTGCGCAAGACTTGGCCGCAGCTGGCAGGATGTCCACTGTATCAGCAGCCATGGCCGCAGCTGTGATGTGGTTGCACATATCCGTCACTATGAAGTATGCTTTATCTTGTTAGGCGGAAAGGGCAGTGTTTCTGCTCTGTGCAGGGAACTGGTAAGCAATGGACTTGGAAATGTGAAAATATGGATCGGAGAAAATTTCTCATATGATACAGAACGCATTCTTTGCGAGGCGACACCGGCAGAGCTGCTGATGGAAGAGGAGAATCACCCCTTTGGAAGTCTTACATGTGTTATTGTGAAAAATCCTCACGCAGAAGAGACGAAAGTTTATCTCACGAAGCATCCGAAAGACGAAGATTTTATCCGTGGAAAGGTTCCTATGACCAAAGAAATCATTCGCAGACTGTCCATAGAGAAACTTTGCATTGGCAATCACAGTGTATGCTATGATATTGGCGCAGGAACCGGTTCTGTATCTGTGGAAATGGGGCTGGCGATCCGAAGAAGCTGCAATGAAGGCTGTGTGTATGCCATTGAGCGGGAGCCGGAAGCGTTGGAATTGATCCGGGCTAATGTGCAAAAGTTCCATGGCAGCTGGGAAGATATCCACATTGTGGAAGGAGAGGCGCCGGAAGCTTTTGAGGGACTGCCTGCGCCTACCCATGCATTTATTGGCGGCAGTGGCGGAAAGATGAAGGAGATCATTGGCACTTTATTAAACTTAAATCCGTCGGTGCGGATCGTGGCAAATGCAATTACCCTGGAAACAGTATCGGAGATTCTTGCATGTATGAAGGAATATGGTTTTGAAGATGGTGAGCTTTTACAGATCCAGGCATCACCGGTCAAACAGCTGGGAAGCTATCATATGCCAATAGCTCAGAACCCGGTATACATTGCAGTGATGCAGCACCCGGCAAAAGATGTACTCTTGGAGTCTTTTTGTACTTGATTTTGCGAGAAGATTTTTTGTCAGTTGTGCCCAAATTTCTGAGGCGTACGCGGTGCGTACGTTGATGAAATTCGGGTGCGACTGGCGGAAAATCGGCCGCAAAGGCAAGTGCAGGAAAGGCTCCGGGAGTACATAGAGATAAATGGAGGAGATAGAGTGGCTGGATTCATGATCGCGGCTCCAAGAAGCGGCAGTGGAAAGACCATGGTCACCTGCGGTATTCTGGAACTTTTAAAACGAAAACAGAAAAATCCATTTTCCTATAAATGCGGGCCTGACTATATTGATGGGCTGTTCCACCGGAAAGTGCTGGGGATCGAAGGAGGAAACCTGGACAGCTTTTTTGAAGAACCGGAAAATATGAGAAAAAAACTCATAGGTATATCCAGGAGCCATTTTCCAGTGGTGGAAGGTGTAATGGGATATTTTGATGGTCTGGGGGGCGATACCACAAAAGCCAGTTCCTGGGAGGTGGCAGATATTCTGGATCTTCCGGTGGTGCTGGTAGTGGATGCAAAAGGAGCCAGTCTTTCCCTTGCAGCACTGATCAAAGGTTTTCAGGTCTTTCAGGGAGAGTCTCAGTCTTCTGGGAAAAATAAAAACAGAAACCATATTCAGGCAGTGATCTTAAACCGCATCTCACCTATGCTGTACCCGAGGATGAAGGAAGCGATCGAAAAAGAAACAGGGATCCTGGTAGCCGGATATGTGCCGGAGCTGGACTTCTGGCAGGTGGGAAGCCGCCATTTAGGACTGGTGCTTCCCGGAGAGATCAAAAACCTTCAGAGGCAGATGAGACAGCTGGGGGATTGCCTGGAAAAAACGTTGGATGTGGATGCATTACTTAAGCTGGGAGAAAATGCAGATGCAGATGTCCGGGAACCTGCGACTGCGGCGGACGTCGACGCTGAAGGGAAAAATAAAGTTCAAACGAGTGGGAAACTGGTTGGGGGAGAATGTTTTACAGGAGAAGAAATCGCCCATTCAGCTACTCACATCCGTCTAGGCGTTGCCTGGGATGAAGCCTTTTGTTTCTACTATCGGGACAATCTGGAATTTTTTGAAAAACAGGGAGCAGAAATCATCAGGTTCAGCCCTGTTCACGATGAGCATCTGCCAGAAGGTTTAGATGGTATTCTGCTAGGTGGCGGCTACCCGGAGCTTTACGCAAAGTCACTGGAAGAGAATGCGAGCATGCGAAAGGAGATCCGTCAGAAAGCGGAAGGACATATGCCTGTTCTTGCAGAGTGCGGCGGTTATCTTTATCTTTTAGAAGAATTGGAAGATGAAAATGGGACTAGCTATGAAATGGCGGGCATATTTTCCGGGAAAGGCTACAAAAAAGGGAAAAATCCCCATTTCGGCTATATTACCGTAGAGACGGAAAATGACAGTCTGTATTTAAAAGCAGGAGAGAAGATCAAAGGCCATGAATTCCATTACTGGGAAAGTACTCAGGATGAAAATGAGCTGAAGATGCAGGCGAAAAAGCCAACAGGAAAACGTGGCTGGCCCTGTGTGACTGTAAAAAATCAGGTGATGGCAGGTTTTCCGCATTTATACTATCCTTCCCTGGAAGGATTTGGAGAACGGTTTATACAAGCCTGTGATGCATACAGAAAGAAAAGAGAGGCAGCAGTAAAATGAACCAGAAACAGACCGTTTCCCTGGAAACTGCGTTAAAGGGGATAAAACCTATTGATGAAGAAGCCGTAAAGGCAGCAAAGGCACACTGGGACCGGGTGGCAAAGCCGTTAAACAGTCTGGGTGCATTAGAAGAAGATATCTGCCGTATTGCAGGCGTGAAAAGACGGGAAGAGTTTTCGCTGAATAAAAAATGCATTGTGGTCATGTGCGCTGATAATGGGATCGTAGCAGAAGGTGTGACCCAGACGGGGCAGGATGTAACAGCGGCAGTTGCCAAAAATATGGCAGCCAGAAGATCCTGCGTCTGTCTGATGGCAGCCTGTGCGGAAGCTGAGGTTTTTCCTGTAGATGTGGGGATTGCAGCGGATATGACAGGAACCGGCATTTTAGATCGCAAGGTCGCATGGGGGACAAGGGATTTTTTAAAAGAACCTGCCATGACCAGGGAAGAGACGATCAAAGCTATAGAAGTGGGAATCGAGGCAGCCGGGATTTTATATGAAAAAGGCTGTGATCTGGCTGGTACAGGAGAAATGGGTATTGGAAATACTACTACTTCCAGTGCTGTGATCTCTGTGTTTACAGGTTTGGAACCAGAAGTGGTAACCGGTAAAGGTGCAGGTCTTGATCATGCGGGGCTTAAGCGCAAAATAGAAGTGATCAAAGAAGGGATCTGTATCCACAGACCCGATCCTTCGGATGGGATTGATGTTTTATCAAAAGTGGGCGGACTGGATCTGGCTGCACTGGCAGGTTTTTATCTTGGCTGTGCTTACTGGCGGATCCCGGTGGTCTTAGATGGTCTTATTACCGGGGCAGCTGCACTGGCGGCTGTGAAAATCTGTCCGGCAGTGGCTGACTATCTTCTGGCATCCCATGTATCGGCAGAACCGGCAGGACAGGCAGTTTTAGCCAGTCTTGGCCTAAAGGCTGCGATCCAGGCGGGAATGTGCCTGGGAGAAGGAACCGGAGCAGCGGCATTTTTCCCAATGCTTGATATGGCTCTTACTATTTACAGCAAAATGGATACGTTTCAGGATATACAGGTAAAGCCCTACTGCCATTTTGAAGAAGATAAAAACGAGGAAAAAGAACAGCTATGATACTGATCACCGGGGGAAGCGGCAGCGGTAAGTCTGCCTATGGAGAAAAAAGAATACTGGAAGCAGGAGAAATGATCCGGTATTATATTGCCACTATGGAAGTATTTGGCGAAGAAGGCAAAAAAAAGGTAGAGCGGCACAAAAAGCTTCGCCGGGGAAAAGGATTTATCACCATTGAAAGTCCAAAAGATGTGGGACGGGCCAAGGTGCTGGAAACAATCTGCTCAGGCAATTCAGACAATCAGAATGGATCGGCGGATCAGAAAAAAAAAGGAAATATAAAAAGGGCCGTGCTGCTGGAATGCGTTTCCAATCTAACAGCCAACGAAATGTTTGGCAGTTCCTTTGGAGCAGAATTAGAACCTGGCAGACGTACAGAAGCGCTGGCAAAAAAGATTTGCGCTGACATTGCAAAGATCGATGAAGCAGCTGACTTTTTCGCAGTGATCACCAATGAAGTAGGCTCTGACGGGGAAATGTATGAAAAAGAAACTTTAGAGTATATCCGCCTTTTAGGTCTTGTAAACTGCTGGCTGGCAAAAATGGCCTCAGAGGTAGTTGAAGTAATATACGGTATACCGGCTATGAGAAAAGGAGCAGAAACATAATTATGAAATGGTTGGATTCCTGTCTGATCGCAATTTCCATGTATTCAAAGATCCCTGTGCCCCAGGTGGAGTGGACCAAAGAAAAGATGAGTCATGCTATGTGTTTTTTTCCGCTGGTAGGTGCCATAGAAGGAGGCCTCTTAGGTTTCTGGCTGTTGATCGCCGGCCATTTTAACTTGTCTGCGGGAATTAGATTTCTCTGGACATCGGCCATTCCTTTTCTTGTAACAGGAGGCATCCATATGGACGGTTTTATGGATACCATGGATGCGGTCCATTCCTATGGAGACAGAAAGAAAAAGCTGGAAATACTAAAAGACCCCCATTTAGGGGCTTTTGCAGTGATCTGTGCAGCTGTATATTTGTTATTATATACAGGAAGCATGTATGAGTTTTGCGAAAATGCTCAGGGAAAAGCAATGTTTTACCCGATACTGTTTTTGTTCAGTGAAAGGGTATTCAGTGGTTTTTCCGTAGTCTTGTTCCCATCAGCGAAAAATAACGGGTTGGCAGCTACATTTTCTCAGGCTTCAGAGAAAAAGCTGGATAAGAAGATCCTGATTTTGTCGCTGGTGATCCTGGCAGTGCCGGCTTTTGGTATCTGGGGTATGGAAGGATTGATGGTTTATGGGGTGTGTCTGGTGTTTCAGGGAGTACTTTTTATCTGGTATGCTAAATGGTCCAAAAAGAATTTTGGAGGCATTACAGGAGATCTGGCCGGATTTTTCCTGCAGGCAGAGGAACTGGTGTGTCTGACGATTGTGGCATTTTATCTGAGAACCTTGTAAAAATATGATTCATAAATATAGAGGAGCCAAAGGAGAAAAATCGCATGATCATGGTCATTGGAGGGAGATGTCAGGGAAAGTCTTCTTTTGCAAAAGAACATTTTGGAAATAGGGTACAGGAAAAAGGAAAAAACCAGGGAAAATATCTGGAAGATCAGCCGAAACTGCCAGAAGCAGATCACTGGGC
>CAVFER010000071.1:0-9432 GCA_963621525.1 bacterium
CATGAAGTGTTTGTAAAACAACAGGAAAAACAGGAAACAGAACTGCAGCTTTTAAGGACCCAGATCAATCCACATTATCTGTACAATACGTTAGAGATCATGCACATGAAAGCTTATATGTGCCAGGATTATGAAACGTCCACCATGGCAGAGCTTTTAGGCCAGAATCTTCAGTATGGACTCCGCAACACCACCAAAGAAGTACCCCTGGAAGAAGAGATCCATCAGTTAAATATCTACCGGGCCATTCTGGCATACCAGTACAACGAACGGATACAGTTTAACATCTGCATTGACAGGGAACTGTATTCCTGCCGGGTATTAAAACTGGTATTCCAGCCTATTGTGGAAAATGCGGTGATCCACGGAATCACAGACAGCCACCAGATCCTGCATATTGATATTTTGGGATACAGAGAGGAAGAACGCCTTTATATCCAGGTTTCTGATGACGGCTGTGGCATGAGTGAAGAGCAGTTAGAGGCTCTGCGCCGGGATATAGACAGTCCTTCCAGCAACAGTATCGGACTTCGCAATGTATGCCGCCGGATCAGCCTGAATTATGGTCCTGATTATAAGGTGAACATTGAAAGCCAGGAAGGAATGGGAACTATGATCATGCTGTGCTTCCCATGGCGAGAAACAGATAACAGCGGAGATATGCAGGCAGAAACAAAGGAGGAGCAGGATGTATAAGATCCTATTAGTAGATGATGATCAGAATATCGTAGATGGCCTCAGGAGTATTATAAAGAAAAATTTCGGGGATACCTTTGCCATATCCAGCGCCTGCGACGGAAGCGATGCATTAAAACTCCTTACAGAAGAATATTACCATGTGATCGTTTCAGATATCCGTATGCCAAAATTGGACGGAATCAGCCTGTTAGAGCTGATCAGCAAAAATCAGATCCCCAGCGTGATGATCATGCTCAGCGGCTACGATGATTATACCTATATCCGCAGCGCCCTGCGGCTGGGGGCTTATGATTATCTGTTAAAGCCGGTAAATATCCAGAACTTTGTGTCCATGCTGCGCCTGCTGATCCCCCGTTTAAAGGACAGTTCTGTGAAACTGAAGGCAGAAGAGGCAGATACAGTGCATCAGACACCACGGGGGAATTATTTTGACCTTCCGGCAAAAGAGCCATATTATACAAAAGAAGATCTGGGAAAAGAACTGGAACATCTTTCTGCCGGTTTTTTGTCCATGGATGAAGATGGCACAAACGATAAGATTCAGGAAATCTTCTCCCATTTATCCCAGGAAGTGATGACAAAAGAACAGTTTAAGCAGGCCCTGTCCACATTTCTCTATACACTGATGCAGAAAAATACAGCGCTGATCCCTATTATAGCCAGTTATAAGCTGTCAAATAATGACCTGGCCGCCCAGATCAAAAGCCAGCCCCACGTCAGCCAGCTAAAACAGAAAATGGAACAGATCCTGCTGATCTACATGGAACAGCTGAAAAAACAGCAGGAAAAGAAAGAAGAATACGTAGTAAAAAAGGCCCAATCCTACATGGAAAAACACTTTTCTGAGCAGCTTCTTCTTTCCGACATTGCCGCCCAGTTCCATCTCCACCCCAACTACTTCAGCAGCCTGTTTAAAAAGCAGCTGGATATGACTGTGAGAGATTATATACTGCAGCTGCGCATGAAAAAAGCCAAAGAACTGATGAAAGATCCGTCTCTGAAGCTTTTAGACATCGCCCTGGCAGTGGGCTACGAAGATGCAGCCCACTTTAACCGGGCATTTAAAAATGTGACAGGTATTTCACCGTCGAAATACAGGGACGGGATTCAGAAACAATAAGATAAAATGTTTGAAGGGAGAATTTATATATGAAGATTGTAGTACTTGATGGATATACAGAGAACCCGGGAGATCTTTCTTGGGATGAGATGGAAAAATATGGAGAGTTGACGGTTTATGACCGAACACCGGCAGAGGAAGTGGTAAAGCGTATTGGCAGTGCAGAGATCGTTTTTACCAATGATATACCTATTACAAAGGAAATTATGGACGCATGCCCAAATCTTAAATTTATCAGTGTCCTTGCAACTGGCTACAATATAATCGATGTTAATTATGCAAAAGAAAAAGGAATCATTGTCAGCAACATCCCTGCTTATGGAACAGACTGCGTGGGACAGTTTGCCATTGCCCTTCTTTTAGAAATCTGCCACCGCATCGGACACCATGAAAAGGCTGTAAAAGAGGGCAGATGGGAGTCGAATCCGGACTGGTGCTTCTGGGATTATCCGCTGATCGAATTGGCTGGAAAAACACTGGGTATCATTGGCTTTGGCCGTATTGGACAGAAAACAGGAACCATAGCAAAGGCTATCGGCATGAATGTACTGGCTTACGATTCTTATCCAAATGATAAAGGTCGTGCTATTGCTGAATATGTGGAACTGGATGAGATATTTGCAAAGTCAGATGTAATCGCACTTCACTGCCCGCTGTTTCCGTCTACAGAAGGCATCATCAATAAAGAGAACATTGCTAAGATGAAAGACGGAGTTATCATCATTAATAATTCCCGTGGACAGTTGGTTGTGGAAAAAGATCTGGCAGATGCATTAAATAGCGGAAAAGTGTATGCAGCAGGACTGGATGTAGTCAGTGCAGAGCCCATCAAGGGGGATAATCCACTTCTTACAGCAAGAAACTGCATCATTACTCCTCACATTTCCTGGGCACCAAAGGAAGCAAGACAGCGGATCATGGATATGTCTGTGGATAATCTTAGACAGTTTTTAGCCGGATCCCCGATCAATGTAGTGAATCAGTAAATGTCGTTAAAACTATAATGATCTTATTGAGAAATATTATCAATTCAAAACCGTTATGCTTTATAAGAACCAACGCCCCACTCCTCGCAAAGAGCACAAATCCACCGGATGATTTGTGCTCTTTTTTTTACACTAATCGAGAAAAGTATACAATAAACATTCATACATGAGAAAATAATGAGAAAAATGTCAGATTTACCCCAGTGGTTGTATGAAATATGCGTGAAAATTAAAAAATCAAAGGGAGTTCTTGACAACTAACTTAAATTAGCGTATGCTAACTAAGATGAACTGGGTAAGCGGTAACTAACCCAATGTAGGAGCGGCTAACCTGAAAAGGCCGACAGGACAAAAGAAAAAATGCGGAAATGCGGAAGTTTTCCGTAAGAAAAGGAGTGAAGAAGATGCCTTTAACAATGGCTGCGATTGGAGAAGTAAATACCATCCGTAAAGTAGGCGGAAATGAAGAAACAAAGCGTTTTCTTGAGAACCTGGGATTTGTTGTCGGTGCAGAGATCACTGTTGTATCTGCTATCGGCGGAAATGTGATTGTCAATATCAAAGATTCAAGAGTTGCAATCAATCAGGATATGGCAAGACACATCATGATTTAATCAAAATGTATATACTGCAGTAAAATGCACTATATGATAAATGCCAGAATGAGTATGACAAAGAGAGAAAGGAGACATAGCAATGACTTTAGGTGATGCAGCAGTTGGAAGCACTGTAGTTGTGACTAAGATCACAGGTGATGGCGCTTACAAACGTCGTATTATGGATATGGGAATCACAAAGGGAAGTGAGCTTTACATTAGAAAAGTTGCTCCTTTAGGAGATCCTGTTGAGATTACCGTAAGAGGTTATGAGCTTTCTGTAAGAAAGAACGATGCTCAGTGTGTAGAAGTAAAATAATCATACATAACACACCGTGAGAATTAAGAAGAGTCCTTTGCAATGGATTCATGGAGGTAAAAAGGAAATGGCAATTAAGATCGCACTTGCCGGAAACCCAAACTGCGGTAAAACAACTATGTTTAACGCATTAACAGGTGCCAATCAGTATGTTGGTAACTGGCCTGGTGTTACGGTAGAGAAAAAAGAGGGAAAATTAAAGAGCAAGAGCCAGAGCGAAGAAGTTATTGTAACTGACCTTCCTGGTATCTATTCACTTTCTCCATACACTCTGGAGGAAGTTGTCAGCCGTGATTATCTGTTAAAGGATGATCCGGACGTTATCGTTAACCTGGTTGATGCAACAAACATCGAGCGTAACTTATATCTGACCACTCAGATGATCGAAACCGGTATTCCGGTTGTTATCGCATTAAACATGGCAGACCTGCTTGCTAAGAGAGGTATCAAGATTGATATCGAGCGTCTTTCCATGTTGCTTGACTGCCCGATCGTTGAGACTTCTGCATTAAAACAGACCGGTCTTGATAAGCTGATCGATGAAGCAGTTAAGGTTGCTAAGAAGAAAGAAGTTGATCTTCCTAAGGAGATCTTCTCCAAGGAATTAGAAGCAGCAGTAGCTGAGGTTGAAGGCGTGCTGCCAGCAGACATCACTGAGAACAAGAAGAGATGGTATGCTGTTAAGTTCCTTGAAAACGACAGCAAGGTAGTTGAGAGCACTCCACTTTCCGCTTCCGGCAAGTCTGTTGTAGAGAGCGCAAGAAAAGCTATTGAAGAAGCTCATGATGACGATATGGAAAGTATCGTAACTGACGAGCGTTACAAATTCATCCAGAAGGTAGTTGGAACTGCTGTTAAGAAGAGCGGTGAGAAGCTGACTGTATCTGATAAGATCGACCAGATTGTTACTAACCGTTTCTTAGGTATCCCGATCTTCATGCTGGTAATGTGGGCAGTATATTATATTTCTGTTACCACTATCGGTACATTTGTAACTGACTGGACCAATGATACTTTCGTAGGCGCTATTCAGGAAGTTGTTACCGGATTCCTCGAGAATGCCGGTGCAAACGAACTGATCGTAAGCCTGGTTGTTGATGGCGTTATCGGTGGTCTGGGTGCAGTGCTTGGATTTATGCCTCAGATGGCAATCCTGTTCCTGTTCCTTTCCATCCTGGAAGACTGTGGATACATGGTACGTATCGCATTCGTTATGGACCGTGTATTCCGTCACTTCGGTCTGTCTGGTAAGAGCTTTATCCCGTTACTGATCTCCTCTGGTTGTGGTATCCCTGGTATCATGGCTTCTAAGACCATCGAGCAGGATAATGACAGACGTTTGACCATTATGACTGCTACTTTCGTTCCTTGTGGTGCTAAGCTTCCTGTTATTGCTTTAATGGGCGGCGTTATGGCTGGTTATGTAACTGGCTGGGATGTAGCAGGAATGATGACTCCTATTATGTACTTTGTTGGTATTATCGCTGTTTTAGTAGCAGCTATTATGTTAAAGAAGACGAAACCATTTTCTGGAAAACCTGCTCCATTCGTTATGGAACTTCCACAGTACCATATCCCATCTGCTAAGACGGTTCTGATGCATGTTTGGGAAAGACTGAAAGGTTTCTTTATCAAAGCTGGTACAATCCTGTTCCTTGCCTGCGTAGTTATGTGGATCTTAAGTACCTTTGGTGTACAGGATGGTTCATTCGGTATGGTTGAAGATTCTGCAGACAGCCTTATGGCTATCGTTGGTGGAGCAATTGCTCCTATCTTTGCACCTCTTGGCTGGGGCGAGTGGCAGCCGGTTGCAGCTGCAATCTCCGGCTTCAGCGCAAAGGAAGGTATCGTTTCTACCATGGGCGTGCTTGCAAATGTTGCTGGTGACGTTGAAGATGCAGAGACCGTTGCAGAAGGCGTTGGAATGTGGTTCCCGACCGCTTTAGCTGGCTTCAGTTTCCTGCTGTTCAACCTGCTTGATTCTCCTTGCCTTGCAGCTATTTCTACAATGGCTCAGCAGATGCAGGATAGAAAGTGGTTCTGGTTTGCGATCTTGTTCCAGAACGTATTCGCTTACGCTGTTACTCTTTGCGTATACCAGATCGGCAGTTTCTTATTCTATGGTTCCTTCGGTGCAGCCACAGTTGTAGCATTCGTAGTATTGCTGTTCATACTGTTCATGCTGTTCCGTCCAGATCCATACAAGGACCAGAAGACCTACTCCAAGCGTTCTGTACAGTCCGCGTCATAAGGTAATGAGCGCAAAAGAAAAACAAGCTAGCTACAACCGTCGGTGCAGACCGGCATAATAAATGGGCCGGGTGGAAACATCCGGTCCATTTTTAAAACTACATGATTGTGGTAAAATGAATATGGCGGATATCTATTGTTTCATGTTTCCATTAAGAAAGAAGGGAATTTTATGATAGCAAATGTAATTATATTGCTCCTTGTATTTGGCTACTGTGGTCTGGTAATTTACTGGAAGCATACAGGTGTGTTAAAAGACAGCTGCAGCAGCTGTGGAAGCAGAAACGGCGGCTGCGGCGGTGGCTGCGGTGGCTGCAGCGGACATTGCAGCAGCTGTGGGAGTGCCCATGCTCATCATATGGACAGCCACAAAAAGTAAAGTTTAGAAAAGGAGCAGAGAAATGGGAAATTCATCCGGTTCCATGCTCTATATGGTAGTTGCTCTCATCATCATTTATGTAGTGGGAATGGGGA
This sequence comes from bacterium, assembly GCA_963621525.1. Taxonomy (GTDB): domain Bacteria; phylum Bacillota; class Clostridia; order Lachnospirales; family Lachnospiraceae; genus Enterocloster. The sequence goes on from CAVFER010000071.1 coordinate 6,445, forward strand.
TCTACCAGGGAGTAAAATATATCCAGAAAAAGCGGGAAGAAGCAAAAGATAAGAAATTCCGCGAAGAAGAGTAAACAGTGTCATACCTGTTACAGAAATAGAGGAACTTTAAAATGATTAATGCAATTGTAATCCTTATATTGATCCTGATCGCAATCTTCGCTGTCAGAGGCACCATTAAACATATGAAAGGCGAAAGCCCATGCTGCGGTGGCGGCGGAGCCAGTGAAGTAAAAGAAGAACCAAGCAAGTTAGATGGTCCTGTGATCGGCGAAAAAATCATGCAGATCTCAGGGATGACCTGTGAACACTGTGTAAACCGCGTAATGCGTGCTTTAAATAAGATCGAAGGTGTATCTGCAAATGTCAGCTTAAAGGGAAAAAGGGCCGTTATTTCTTATGACCGTGAAGTTGATGCCAATGTGCTGAAAAAAGCAGTAGAAGATACAGGTTATACAGTAGATTCTATTTCATAAGTTTGGATTAAAAAAATATCCCCCGCCAATCGGCGGGGGTATTTTTGCACTAAGGCACATTCTTTTTTATTTCAGATTTTCAGCCCGTAGGATCCTGGTGCATCCTGTCAGCGTACTTCCTCTGTGGGAGATCAGTAACAGAGTCTTTCCTGCATAGGCAGTCTGCAGTGTATGGAGCAGTTCCTTTTCATGAAGGGCATCTAAAGCACTGGATGGCTCGTCCATAAGGCAGATATCCGGGTCGCGAAGCAATATTCTTGCAATACCGATCCTCTGGCGTTCTCCGCCGGAAAGCCTTGCACTCATCTGACCCATATCTGTATTATATCCATCTGACAGTGTATCAATAAAATCAGCGATACCGGCCCGTCTGGCGGCATCTTTTATCTCATCTATAGAAGCTCCTGGTTTTGCAATCCCTATATTTTCTGCAATGGTCATATCAAATAAATAGGTGTCCTGTTCCAGAAAGGCGATTCGGTTATGCAGTTCACTGAAACTGATCTGTTCCAATGGGATACCATTGATCAGGATCTGGCCCTCTGTTGGAGCGTAAAAACGCAGAAGCAGCCGCAGCAGTGTAGATTTTCCGGCACCGGATTCTCCGGCAATGCCGATCTGCTCCCCTTTGTTTATTACATAATTAAAATGTTCCAGGATTTTTCGTTCGGTACCTGGATAAGCAAAAGTCACATCTTTAAATTCAATGGTTCGGATCTCGCCGCAGGTGACAGGATGTTCTGGTTCTTTCGTCTCAGGCAATGTATCCTCAATCTTAAAAATACGCTCTGCAGCTCCATATGCCTCTAAAAGGCTTGTTACCACAAAGGTAAGGCTAAAAGAAGAGGATAACGAAGCAGTTGCAGCAAAGGAAATGGCAATGGTTCCCACTGGGTTATCGATGCCCTTTGACGCAAGATATCCGGCACATACCAGGATCAGTATCCTTGCAAGATAGATAAAAAAGTTAGGGAAAGAAGCAATGGTCTGGCGGTGGAGTGTAAGTCCTAAAGCGGCCTTATTTACCCGGCTGTTTGCCTTCATTACATCTTCCATTTTCCGGCTGCCTGCACCAAAGATCTGGATATCCCGGATACTGTATACACTTTCCAGGATCTTCGATTTCAGATCACCCAGCTGTTCTCGGTAGCGAATACCGATGCCTCGTCCGGCAATCAGCGCCCCAAGAGGCAGGACAACACTGATCATAATATAAATAGGGATCAGCACCAGTGCGTACAGCGGATTTACGAACCAGGCCAGAACCACCGTTGTCACAGGAAGTAGGATCACTGTAAACATTGGTCCGATGGTATGAGCAAAGAAATATTCAAGAGTTTCAATATCTGCTACCGCGATATTCATAATATCACCGGTTTCCCGTCCGATCATATAAGCAGGAGAAATACGGTCAATGGCATCAAATAAATGGACTCTCATTTTTGCAAGAATGCCATAGGCGCCTAAATGGGAGAACAGACCTTCCAGATAGCGGCACACTGCGATCAAAGCGGCGCAGGTGATAGTCAGCGCTGCATAGGCTGCTGTACCGCTGCAAAAACCGGCTGCAGCCAAAAGCCACAAAGCGCCAAAGCCCATCAGCCCCATGTGGGAAAGGGCCCCCAGTACACTGGCAACGGTTGATATGGCAATATAGTTTCGGATGGGTCTGCCGATGGCCAGAAGCCGTCTGGTCATTTCTTTCATTGAATAACTGAATTTGTGTTTCATTCTGCCACCTCCATTGCCTGCTGGCGTATTACCAGTTCATGATATAAGCCATCCTGGGCCATTAAAGTCTCATGATCGCCCTGCTGCGCCACTTTACCGTCCTTTAAGACGTAAATGCGGTCAGCACCTCGTACCGACGACATTCGGTGGGAGATGATAATAAGAGTCCGGGTGCGGGCCAGGTGACCGATGGTCTCCCAGATCTCTTTTTCACTTTCCGGGTCAACGCTGGAAGTCGCTTCATCAAAGATCATATATTCCGCTTTTGACAAAAGAGCTCTTGCAATACCCATCTTCTGGCGCTGTCCGCCGGAAAGAGAAGCTCCTGCATTTCCTACATCAGAATCAAGGCCATGTTCCAGAGAATGTATGAATTTCAAAAGACCGGCTTCTTTTACCGCTTCCAGCAAAGTTTTATCATCCGCATCCGGGTCAGCAAGGAGCAGATTGTCACGGATTGTCCCGGAAAAAAGGTTTACCTGCTGGGGAACCATGGCAATGTGTTTTCGCAGTTCCTCCGGTTTCATGCTGTGATAATCTTTGCCTTCCAGATAAATATGTCCCGCTGTTGTGTCACAAAACCGCATTAAAAGAGACGCAGTGGTGGATTTTCCACAGCCGGAAAGTCCCACCAGGGCAACCACAGAACCTTTGGGAACAGTAAGAGAAACATCCTGTAAGGCTTTTTCACGTCCTTCATAACCATAGGATACATTTTCCATGCGGATTCCATTAAAATGCTCCTTATCTTCCGGCAGTGACGGATCAAAGGGGCGTGTTG
>CAVFER010000071.1:9442-11825 GCA_963621525.1 bacterium
TGTTGTGTCTGTATCCAGGATCTCTTCCACTTTGCCTGCTGCGGAAATAGCAGTTAAAGCACTATGGGAAGCGCTCATCAGCTGTTGGGCAGAAGAAAAATAGCTGTAAGAAAGCATTAAAACGATCAGCGCCTGTGAAATGTTGATGGTACCTCTTGTAATACGGATACCGGAATCCACCAGAGCGATCACCAGGGCGGCATAAATCAGTGCCTCTGTTACCAGGAAAGAGGTGAAATTGATCTTCATAAAGCAGTTGATATTTTTGTTTAATATATCTGCCTTTTCACCAAGAATGCGGGAATGTTCTTTGTCCCGGTCAAAGAGTTTTAAGGTGGTAAGTCCACGTAGACTGTCCATATAGTAACCGGTCATATCGTCTAATGAACGCCAGTATATCTTGCGGATATCTTCGATCCTGCTGCGGAATGCATTATTAACTGGAAGCAGAAAAAGTGATACCACCAATAATAAAACAGCCACCGGCATAGAGATATTCTTTAAGTGAAAAAACAGGTAAATGGGCGCGATTACGCTATAGATCAGGCTCGGAAGATAAGTGCTGAAATAAGTCTGCATCTGCTCCACTGCGTCTACAGAAGCAGTAATAGCGGAAACAGGGCCGATCTTTTCGATACCTCCGGCATCCAGTTCCAGAACCTTGGAAAAGATCATTTTCCGCATGCCTTCTCTTGCTTTTGCAGCGGTTTTGTATTCTAACAGTCCCTTTAAAAGCTGGGCAAGAAAGGTAAATACAGCTGCAGCCAGTGCAGCCCGGATGGCGCTCCAGGCAGTATTTAAGATAGCCTGAGGCTGAAAAAGAGTTCCAAGGAAACCGGCAATGATCTCAGCCAGCGCCGTAGTACCCACAAGAGTAAGAATGCCCACCCCTGCTATGGAAAGTATCCAAAGCCATAGTCCCCGGGCAAGCTTTAAGAGAGTTTTGTTCATTAAAAGCATAGTTTCCCCCCCGATTTTTGCGTGTTTTACTGCTATCTTATTAAATAAAAAGAATTTTTTCAATCCCCAAACGCCTATTGAAAAAAATCCCTTATTAATATTTCATGAATTATAGCGAAATATTTCCATGAGGATTTGAAAAATGGCGCATAGTATGGTATATTGAACGGAGAATAACCAGTGGTCCGGCCGTGGTCTGCCCTGATATAGGAAAAAAGACGGTTACAGGGACCTGCAAGGAGGAGAAAATGAAAGGGATTATACTTGCCGGCGGAAGCGGCACCAGACTTTACCCTTTGACCAAAGTTACATCGAAGCAGCTGCTTCCTATTTATGACAAACCTATGATCTATTACCCGTTATCTGTATTGATGAATGCAGGTATCAGGGATATCTTAATCATCTCCACACCAGACGATACCCCGCGTTTTGAGGCTCTGTTAGGTGATGGAAAGCAGTTTGGTATCAACTTAAGCTATGCTGTACAGCCAAGCCCGGACGGTCTGGCTCAGGCATTTATCATTGGTGAAGAGTTCATTAACGGTGATTCTGTTGCAATGGTATTAGGTGACAACATTTTCCACGGACAGGGCTTAAATAAGAGATTAAAAGCCGCTGCCAATAAGGGAAAAGGCGCAACTGTATTCGGCTACTATGTAGACGATCCAGAGCGTTTCGGTATTGTTGAATTTGACACAAACGGCAAAGCTATTTCTATTGAAGAAAAGCCTGAAAAGCCGAAATCCAATTACTGTGTAACAGGACTTTACTTTTACGACAACCGTGTTGTAGAATACGCAAAGAATTTAAAGCCATCTGCAAGAGGCGAGTTAGAGATCACGGACCTGAACCGTATTTATCTGGAAAATGGCGATCTGGACGTTATCTTACTGGGACAGGGCTTTACCTGGCTGGATACAGGAACCCATGAGTCCTTAGTAGAGGCAACCAACTTCGTAAAGACGGTAGAGACTCATCAGCACAGAAAAATCGCGTGCCTGGAAGAAATCGCATACTTAAACGGCTGGATCACCAAAGAGCAGGTATTAGAGACCTACGAGGTTTTAAAGAAGAACCAGTACGGCAAGTACCTGAAGGACGTTTTAGACGGCAAGTATGTAGACAAGCTGCATAATAGGGAGTTCTAATTTAGGAGGAAGCATTTATATTATGAAGATCATCGTAACCGGCGGTGCCGGATTTATCGGAAGCAACTTTGTACATCATATGGTAAACAAATATCCGGATTATGAGATCATTAACCTGGATCTGTTGACCTATGCAGGAAACCTGGAAAACTTAAAGCTGGTAGAAAATAAGCCAAATTACCGTTTTGTAAAAGGCGATATCGCAGACAGAAAGTTCATCTTCGACTTATTTGAGAAGGAAAAACCAGACGTAGTAGTAAACTTCGCTGCAGAAA
>CAVFER010000072.1:0-6613 GCA_963621525.1 bacterium
GCAGGACGAATGGGTTATACCAAAAATGGTTTCAGGAACATACGATAAACAGCTATTTGGTGCAGACCCTAAACGCCTTGTATATGGAGCCGGAATTGTCGCAGAGCAAAATCAGTGACTACTATAAAATCCCACGCCAGACAGTAAATAATGCAATTCAGACATTGAGAAGATGGGGCTATATTGAATTGCTCCCGGACGAGCGAGACAAACGGTGGAAACGAATTGTTTTTACAGAATCGGGAACCGCATATGCGCAGGAAACCATAACGCCCTTGCTCCTGTTAGACCGGAGTATTGCGGAAAGAATGGGAAGCACCAGATACCGCCAGCTTATCTCTCTCTTGAATGATTATGGAGATATATTAGAGCAAGCGGTAAGTACATATAGCGAAGAATGATTCACGATAGTAAGGCATCGGGGAAAATAGAATAGCGAACAGTAAAACATATAGATTACAGGAGGATAATTTAGAATGAAACGATTTGCTAAACTAATTGTAGCTGTTATGATGTTAACTGCCATGATGGCGACCACGACCTTTGCAGCAGGCTGGACTACTGGGCAAGGAGCGGACAGCAACAGATGGTGGTACGATTTGGGAAATGGGCAGTATTATGGGAATCCGTCTCAGGAAGTGGAGTGGCAATGGATTGATGGAAATGGAGACGGAATTGCGGAATGCTATGCCTTTGACAGCGAGGGCTGGATGTATGCCGATTCAATGACCCCGGACGGTTACGAGGTAAATGCGGACGGCGCATGGACCGTAGATGATGTGGTACAAACCATGACTGTGACGGAAGGCTATGCGGGAGTCGAATCACAGACCTTGGAACCGCAGACAGAGGAAAAGCGTATTTTAGTCGCGTATTTTTCAAGAACCGGAACTACCGAGGAAGCGGCCAAGGAAATTCAAGATGTAACCGGCGGAGATTTGTTCGAGATCACTGTGGCAGAACCGTATCCTTCCAGCTATCAGAGCGCAGTTGACAGGGCGCGCACAGAATTGGATGAGGATGCCAGACCGGCGCTTGCTTCTACGGTAGACAATATGGAAGTCTACGATGTAATCCTTCTGGGATACCCGATCTGGTGGCATACGGCCCCTATGGCAATCGACACTTTTATTGAATCTTATGACCTGACAGGAAAGACACTCCTGCCTTTTAGTACAAGTGCTGGAAGCGATATTGAAGAAAGTATGTCGGATGTACGCCGCCTGGGAACTGGTCAGGGCGCGACGGTTGGAACCGGATTAAACGCAAATTCCCTGAGTCGGAGCCGGATTCAGGACTGGCTGAGCGCAAATGGTGTATAAAAAGAGGAATTTGATTATGGAAACAGTTACTTTGAATAATGGTGTGAAAATGCCGCTGGTAGGTTTTGGCGTTTTTCAGATTGAAGATGCCGATGAATGTGAACGCTGTGTTCTGGATGCGCTGGATGCAGGGTACCGTCTGATTGATACGGCTCAGGCTTACTATAACGAGGAAGCTGTGGGACGTGCTTTACAGAAAACCACCGTTCCGCGTGAGGAAATTTTCCTGACTACAAAAGTATGGGTGACGGAGTTTGGCTACGAAAAATCAAAAGCCTCTGTTCTGGAATCTATGCGGAAATTGCAGGTGGACTACCTTGATCTGGTTTTGATTCATCAATGCCTGTCGGACTACTATGGAGCCTACCATGCGTTGGAGGATTTGTATGCAGAGGGGAAAATCCGTGCCATTGGCATTTCCAATTTCTCCGCAGAGAGAATGGCGGATATTGCGACCTTCAACAAGGTTGTTCCGGCGGTCAATCAGGTGGAAACACATATGTTCTGGCAGCAGCATGAACTTCACAAATGGATGAAAAAATACAATATTCAGCATGAGGCGTGGGGGCCGCTGGCACAGCACCGGATTAAGGAGATTATTGACAATCCGGTGGTAAAGGAAATTGCGGCGAAGTACGGAAAAACACCGACACAGGTAGCTCTGCGCTTCACTGTGCAGAGAGGGATTGTTGTCATCCCTAAGACCACCAGCAAAGATCGTATGAAGGAGAATCTGGACTTGTTTGATTTTTCACTGGACGATGGGGAGATTGAAAAGCTGAAAGCGATTGATGAGGATAAATCTCTTTGGTGCGCTTATGATGATCCGATGATTGTGGAGTATGCCATGAGCTAAGAAAAGTCATGAAAATTTATTTGATTCTGCAAGGACTCTCACTTATAATGAATATATGAAATGCATCTTCATTTTTAATCTGGTGTTGAGAGCGATTTTTTATAATCCAGATTATAATGCAGTATTCTTTGGTTTTCAAGCAATTACGTTTGGGATTGACTGTGCGGCAAAACATGATTGGGGATTAAAGGTTAAATTTGGAAACAAAACATGAAAAGGAAGTAAAAGTCATGGCACAGGATCTGACAAAGGGAAATCCGTTTTCCGCAATCTTAAAATTTTCACTGCCGGTTATCGGCGGCAATTTATTTCAGTTGTTTTATACACTGGCAGATACCGTGATCGTAGGAAGAACGCTGGGAGCAGATGCTCTGGCGGCTGTTGGTTCTACGGCTATTGTTATTTATCTGGTACTCTGTTTTGTACAGGGTATTACCGGCGGTTTTGGAATCTGTTTGGGACACAGGTTTGGAGCAAGAGATGAAAAAGGGATGCGCCGAAGCGTGGCAGTGTCCATTCTCTTATGTATTTTCTTTACGATAGTTATTACAGCAATCTGCTGTGGACTGGCCAATCAGATTTTATACTGGCAGCGGACACCGGTCAAGATCTATGATATGGCCTATGACTATATGTTTGCGGTATTACTTGGAACAGGTGCGACCATCTTTTACAATATGATATCGAATATCCTGAGAGCACTGGGAGACAGCCGCACACCGCTTATATTCCTTGTTTTCTCATCCTTACTGAATATTGTCCTGGATGTGGTATTTATAGTTCCGCTGCAGATGGGAGTAGTAGGAGCAGCCTGGGCTACTGTTTTAAGCCAGTTGTTATCTGCTGTATTATGTACTGTGATAGGTGTGAAAAAATTCCTCATACTTCGATTGAAGAAAGAAGATTTTAGTGCTCTTCCTTCAGCTGTAAAAAACCATTTAGGCATTGGTTTTCCTATGGGCTTTCAGATGTCTGTTATGTGCATTGGTCAGCTGGCTATGCAGGGTGCTGTTAATGCACTGGGAACAGAGGCAATCGCAGGATATACAGCAGCTACCAAGGTAGACCAGATCTCTGTTCTTATGAATGCAGCTTTTGGTATTGCTATTTCTAATTATGTGGCCCAGAACTACGGCGCAGGTCTGTGGGACCGCATCCGCAAAGGTACAGCCGCATGCCTGCTTCAGACAAGCATTGCCAATGCTATCATGTGTGTGATGATCATTTTCGGGCGTCATCTGGTAGTACCTATGTTTGTAAGTCAGCCTACACCGGAGATCGTCTGGTATTCCGACCATTATCTGCTGACCGTAGCACCTTTTTACCTGCTTCTGGGAGTGCTGCAGATTTACCGCTCTGCCATCCAGAGTATGGGAAACAGTTGGACACCCTTTTCAGCATGCATCATTGAGCTGATCTTTCGTATTACTTCTACAACAGTATTCGCAGGGATCATAGGCTATGTGGGAATCTGTTTTGCCACTCCATTTGCCTGGATCGGGGCATGTGTGCTGCTAGTGCCGGTGTACTGGAACACGATTTTAAAACATACCCAAAACAGAAGGACATGACCGGGGCTATCCTCATGGAGAATTAACCTTCTGTTCTTTTGTGCTTCTCATATTCAGCCAGTGCAGATAATGCCTCACCAGAAAGAGGAAAGAGCACTGCTAGATTAAAAATAGTCATCAGTCCGATGCCGACATCTCCCAGATCCCATACTACTGTATAAGCCTGGATGCCGCCGATGAAAAGCATGATCAGAGTTAAGATCTTATAAAGAGTCTGCCATAACCAGCGGTTTCCCAAAAGATAGGCCACATTAGAACGGGCATAAAAGAGAATGCCAAGGAAGGTGGAAAAGCTAAACAGTGCCAGGATTACGGCTACAAAGATCACACCGAAACTTCCAAGGTGGTAGTTCATGGCAGCTTGTAACAGTTCCATTCCCATAAGACCTCGGGTCAGTTCTTCCGGAACCAGGAGAAGGATAAAGGCAGTACAGCTGCAGATCACAATGGTATCAATAAATACGCCTAAAGCCTGGATCAGTCCCATTTTAACAGGCTCCTTTTCATCTGCAGCTGCAGCAGCACAGGGAGCGGAACCGGAGCCGGCTTCATTGGAGAAAAGTCCTCGTTTTACACCGTTCATCAGCACAGCACCAAAACCGCCGCCGGCCACAGAACGAAGACCGAAAGCCTCCTTAAAGATTCTGGAAAATACACCGGGAAGCTGTCCAATGTGGGTCACGATAATAAAAATAGTAATGATAAAATACAGAGCCGCCATTACCGGAACAATAATATCCAGAGCCTTAACAGTTGCGTTTTTGCGAAGTACGATAACGGCAGATAAGATCACCAGGATCACAGTGGTGACAATAGGCGGCACTGAAAAGGCATTTTCAAAGGCAGAGGCAACAGAGTTGCTGATCACCTGGCTGATACCGCACCAGCATAAAAGGCCTGATAAGGCAAATAAAACAGCAATCACAGAGCGATTCAGTTTTTTGCCGCGTACTTTTTCAGCATAATAATGGATATAGTAGGCTGGTCCGCCGTGATACCCCCCATACAAAGGATCCACTTCTTTGTGGATCTGGGCCAAGGTTGCTTCGATAAAAGCGGTAGCAGATCCTAAAATGGCAGTCAGCCACATCCAGAATACAGCGCCAGCACCGCCGGCAGAAACCGCAGCCACTACGCCAACCAGATTTCCCATGCCGACACGGGTGGCAGTGGATACAAACAATGTCTGCAATGGCGACAAACTGCTGTCATTTCCTTTCTTTTCAGCCAAGGAACGCACCATGTCCGGGAAAAGACGTACAGATACAAAATTAGTACGGAAGGTAAAATAAATGCCTGTTGGGATCAGAAGCAGTACCAGAAGGGGGATGCCCATAGAAAATGCTCCTAATCTAAGGGTAAACAGATCACCCCATAGAAAACGATACACAGCTTCAATTATATGAACGATCATAAGTGATTTCTTTCTCCTGTCATTTTCATTTCTGGCCTTTAAAATACACATGAACGCATTAAAGGGTCAGCCTGTTCATTGTACAATGGTTTCACCGATTTGTAAAACCCTATTAAATTTAAAAATACTTAAGAAAAGATTTATTGGATATGCCGCTATTGTAGTATATAATGATTCCAGAAGAAATCTCCCGATGCATCATGGGCAGTTTTTTCTATTTGCACGGCTAAAAAAACAATCTTTGAAACGTAAAAAGGAGAGAGTATATTGGGAAAATATTATTTATACGCAGCGGTAATTTGCAGTACAGCTTTATTAGGTCTTAGCGGATGCTCCAATAATAAGGAAGATATAGCGACAACAATACCCCTTATATATGAAACCGAGCCTGTAGCGGAAGCGTCGCAGGAACCGCTTTCTTCGGCAGAGGAAACTACTGTAGTTGAGACTGTAACCGGCACTATTGAAAGCGTAGAGGAGCAGTCGGATCAGTCAGAAGAATCCCTTCGCCTTTATGGACCGGCGACTCATATGGAAGACGGCAGATTATCCATTGACAGTCAGGCAAGTCAGGGGTATCAGGGGGAAGTGATCTTAAATGTTTCTCAGGAGTCTACATACGTTTTAGACGCAGTTTCCGGTATGCCGGTAGAAATTTCTGATATCAAGGACGGCGATATTATTTACGCCTATATTGGTCCGGCTATGACTATGAGCCTTCCGCCAATGACCAATGCAACTATGATTTTTGCCAATATTCCGGCAGACGCTAAGGTCCCGGATTATGTAACGGTTAAATCAGTTGTGACCGATGCAGCTTCTTCAAAGTCTGTACTGACCACTATGGATGGTACAGAATATACATTGGCAGATGATTGTACTACCGTACCGTATCTTACCAGAAATATTGTTACATTAGATGACTTGACACAGGGCAGAAAAGCAGTGGTATGGTCTGATGAGGAAAATACAGCTACCAGGATCATGGTATTTGCGGAATAAAATTTGAATGAAAGAATGAAGGGATGTACCTGCTGGCGCGTTCTTTTGTATACAAAATAAAAAGACTGGTTTCCAAGATATTGGAAAATTCCAGTCTTTTTGTTTTGCAGGAAATCAGAATTTAGTTTCCGCATTCAATACTGATCTCATTAAACTTCTTAAGGATATGATCAATGGTGGTATCCTTTTTCTCTTCTCCAACTTTATCGATTACAGCATGCCCCTGGTGCATCATTAACAATCTGTCACCGTATTCCACTGCGAAGCGGAGATTATGTGTGACCATAATAGTGGTCAGGTTTTTCTCACGGACTACCTTGTCTGTGAGTTCCATGATAGTCTCTGCTGTTTTCGGGTCCAAAGCAGCGGTGTGCTCATCCAGGATCAAAAACTCAATAGGAGTCATGGTGGACATTAAAAGTGCCATGGCCTGACGCTGTCCGCCGGA
>CAVFER010000072.1:6623-11656 GCA_963621525.1 bacterium
GCCGGAGAGAACTCCCACTTTTACGTCCATTTTGTCTTCCAGTCCCAGTCCGAGCGAGTGGAGGGATTCGCGGTAAAAATCCAGGCGCTGTTTGTTAGTTCCCGGGCGGAGATTGAAAGCTTTGCCCTTATTGTCTGCTAAAGCCATGTTTTCTGAAATAGTCATAGAAGGGCAGGTTCCCATAGACGGGTTCTGATAAACACGGCCAATGCGGCGCTGGCGCTTGTATTCCGGCATTTTTGTAATATCTTCGTTGCCAATGATAATACGACCGTCATCTAAAGGGATACTCCCACAGATGATATTCAAAAGAGAAGTTTTACCGGAACCATTGCTTCCTACAACGGATACAAACTGATGGTCTTCAATGGATAAGTTAAAATCGTTAAACAGGCACATTTCATTGATGGTACCTGCTTTATAATATTTATAGATGTGTTTTAATTCAAGCACGGTATTTTACCTTCTTTCCGCCGGAAGGGCTTATTACAAGGATGATCAGGAATAATACAGAAGTAATCAGCTTCAGATCAGATGCAGTGACCGGAATAGAAAGATCCAGTCCGGCAATATGCAGGTCATTTAACAGCAGTGCAATGGAAACGCAGGCTTTGTATACAATAGAACCAATAATAACTGCAGTAGTGGAACGGATAAAACCGACTCTCTTTAACAGCTGGGTTCCGATGATTACATTTGCAAGGCCGATGACCATGGTGCCGGTGCCGATGGAGATTTCGAAGAAGCCTTTTTGCTGGCAGTAAACGCTTCCTGCGAGAGCTGCAAAACCATTTGCAATAGCAAGACCTACGATCTTTACAAGGCCTTTATCTTTTGCAAGGGAAGTAACCAGTACGTCATTGTCACCCACTGCACGAAGCAGGTATCCGGAACGTGTTTGTAAGTAAGCATCTAACAACACCTTGCAGATCAGGACGATGACAAAAAGAATAATGGTTACGATAAAGGGTGATGCAGCTTCCGGCACATGAGCGGAAAGGAAGGAATTGGAAAAGATAGTTTCCTTACTAAAAATAGGAAGGTTTGCTTTTCCGGCGATCCTTAGATTAATGGAATAGAGGGCCGTCATGACAATGATACCGGAGAGCAGGTCACGTACCTTTAACTTTACGTGGATAAGACCGGTGATACAGCCGGCTAAAGCACCCACTGCAAAGGAAATGAATAATGCTGCTACAGGTGAAATGGTACCGATGAAAGGAAGTCCGTTTGCAATGCCTGCTGCAGTCACAGCAGCGCCAAGTGGGAAGGTGCCGTCTACAGACAGATCCGGGAAATCCAGGATCTTATATGTGATGTAAACACCCAGAGCCATAATGGCATATACAAGGCCTTCTTCCAGAATACCGAAAATGATTGTCGTCATGATGTTCCTCCAAAACACTTGTTTTCCTAAATAAAATTACTCTGTAATGCTGTCAAACAGTTCAGCAGCATTTCCTGTTAAAGACTCAGGAAGAATGATGCCAAGATCTTCAGCTACTTTGGTGTTGCCGTAGAATGCAGCATCCTTAATGGTCTCAAAGTTTAATTCACTTGCTTTTGCATCGCCCTTTAATACCTTTGCAGCCATTTCACCGGTCTGCTTGCCAAGTTCTACATAGTCAAGCCCCATAGCAGCCAGGCAGCCGATCTTTACCTGTTCGATCTCGCTTCCGAATACAGGAATGTTCTTTGCAGAAGCTTTGCTTAAGATAACAGGAAGAGATGCTACTACTGTATTATCAGTCAGATTGGTGATGCAGTCAACCTTTTCGATTAAAGTATCTGCTGCCAGCGGAATGTCTGCGGAAGAGGAGATACCGGAATCTACAATCTCAAAGTCATAATTTGGAGCAAGCTCTTTGTATTCTGCAATAGCAGACTCAGAATTTACTTCGCTGGTGGTGTACATGATACCAATGGTTTTTGCATCAGGTAAGATTTCACGGATCATCTTTAACTGCTGCTCTACAGGAAGCTTGTCGCTGGTACCTGTGATCTCGCCAACCGGGGTTCCGTCTGCGTTTGCCAGTTCAGCTGCAACCGGGTCAGTAACTGCGGTAAAGATAACAGGAATATCAGATTTCATAGCCACGCTGTATTCAGCCTGTGCCATAGGAGTTGCGATACCGCACATTAAATCAACGTTCTTTCCTGCAAATGTATTGGCAATCTGTGCGGAAGTACCGCCGTCAGCTTGTGCATTTTCATAGAGAACGGTTAAGTTCTTTCCTTCTTCGATGCCTTCTGCTGCAAGACCTGCTAAGAAACCTTCGCGGCAGTTGTCAAGAGAACCGTGCTCTGCAAACTGGCCGATACCGATGGTATAGGAGCCGTCAGCCTCTGCGGTGTTTTCTGCTTTACTGGAAGCTTCCTCAGAGGATGCTGCCTCAGAAGATGCAGCTGCTGTGGTATCAGCTGCTGTAGTAGCAGTAGAAGAAGAGGAGCTGCCACAGCCTGTTAATAAAGCTGCGCCCATTGCTGCGGTTAAAAGGAATGCCATAGATTTTTTCATAATACTTACCTCCTGAAAATAAAATTAAAAATGAATTTTTGTAATAAAAAAGTCCCAACCACAATGATATTGTGATTGAGACGAATAAAATCCGCGGTGCCACTCAAATTGACTGAAAGTCCACTTTTCACATACTAACATATGTGCTGCAAATATAACGGGTGCAGAGTCCGTCAGTCCCTACTAAGCATTTCAAGACTGCCCTCAAAAGTCCATTCAGCTGCCTGCCTTATACCGCAATCCCACCACCTGCGGCTCTCTGTGCTAATGCATTGGAAGCATACTCTTCTTTCTCAACGGTTTAACTATTGATTCGTATCTTAATACATGGGGCAGGATTTGTCAACCGTTTTTTTGCAAAGCTCGGGATGTAGTTGTGAGAAAGTTGAAGAAAAAATTCAGTGAATTTCAGATAATGGAGTGTCCGGCTGAGTAAAAATGTGTTATACTTAAGGTGTGAAAAGTATAGCACAACAAGGGAGGTAGGTCATATGAGCGATAAACACTATGTGATCACGATAGAGCGTCAGTACGGAAGCGGCGGACGTATTACAGGTATGCGTCTTGCTGAGAAACTAGGTATTCATTATTATGATGAAGAGATTTTGAAAATGACATCAGAGACCAGTGCCATTGGAGAACGGTACTTCCGTCTTGCAGATGAAAAGGCAGGGAATAACTTATTATATCGTACCGTTACCGGTATGAAGCCGGAGCTTTCTGCACCTGTAAAGGACGGACATAAGATTACTTCGCCGGAGAACCTGTTCCGTTTCCAGTCAGAGGTCATCCGCAAACTGGCAGAGTCAGAAAACTGCATCATTATCGGACGATGCGGCAACTACGTACTTCAGGATCAGTTGGATCATGTGATCCGCATTTTCGTCTACGCAGATACGGTTACCAGAGTTCGCAGGATCATGGATGTAGACAAGGTTGATGAAGAAGAAGCACTGCGCCGTATGAAGAAGATTGATAAAGAGCGCACTGAATATCATAAGTATTTCACGGGCAGAAACTGGATGGATATGGAAAATTATGATCTTCCTATTAATGCCAGCCGCATTGATTATGATGAGATGATCACTTTGATCAAGGATTATCTGAAACTTCGGGGAATGATCGAATGATATTTGTGGTAACGCCATGAAACAGTGATATATCTGTTTGCCACGATAGGAGAACGTGTTATTGGCGTGTTCGCTGTGGAGCAGAGATGTAGCAACATGAGGTAACAGATGGATATTTTAGCAGGAATACTGATCCCCTTTATAGGAACCACAGCAGGAAGTGCCTGCGTGTTCTTCCTTAGGGGAGAATTAAAGCCCGGGGTGCAGAAAGCATTTCTGGGCTTTGCTTCGGGAGTGATGGTGGCTGCTTCTGTGTGGTCCCTTCTGATCCCTGCTATGGAGATGAGTGAAGGTTTTAAACGACTGGCTTTTCTCCCGGCAGTAAGCGGTTTTCTTTTAGGAATGGCGTTTTTGCTGATCCTGGATATGGTGGTGCCGCATCTTCATATGGACACAGACCAGCCGGAAGGTACAAAAAGCAACTGGAAAAAGAGTACCATGCTGGTTCTTGCAGTGACTTTGCATAACATACCGGAAGGAATGGCAGTTGGTGTTGCTTTTGCAGGTATGATGGCCAAAAGCCAGTCCATTACGCTGGCAGGTGCCATGGCATTATCACTGGGTATTGCAATCCAGAACTTCCCGGAAGGCGCAGTTATCTCATTGCCATTAAAAGAAGCAGCAGGACAGAAGAAAGCCTTTGTCTATGGCATGCTTTCCGGCATCGTAGAGCCAATCGGTGCCGGACTGATGCTGTTGCTGGCAGAAAAGCTGGAGCCGTTCATGCCATACTTCCTTTCTTTTGCAGCAGGCGCCATGCTGTATGTAGTGGTAGAAGAACTGGTACCGGAAGCTTCCGAAGGAGAACATTCCAATATTGGAACCATTGGATTTGCAATCGGATTTGCGCTGATGATGGTGCTTGATGTGGCGTTGGGATAAGATCTTATAAAAGTTAAAGTGAAGATTTTCAATAAATATCCAGGGCAGGTGGCAGGTATGACAGCAGAAGAAGTGATCCGGGAAACAGCAAAACTGTGTAAAAATTTTCATGCAAAAGAAGTGATCCTATATGGTTCCAGAACGAAAGGAACAGCCAGAGAACACAGCGATATAGACATAGCGGTAAGCGGGGTGGAAAATTTTGATCTGCTTACAGAAAAGGTTGAGGAACTTCCCACTCTTTATAGCGTAGATCTGGTGAACATGGATACTTGCAGAAATCAGTTATTGTTGGAGGATATAAGGCAGTATGGACGAAAAATTTAGCAGAAGATTTTTATCATTTTGCAATTCTCTGGATGCGTTGGCAGAGGCAAAAACGAGGGATCTTTCTGATTCATTTGTTTTGAGTGGTACAAGCGCAAAATTCAGCATTACCTTTGACCTGTCATGGAAAGTAATGAAAGATATTTTGATCCAATATTATGCGATCACAGGATTTG
>CAVFER010000073.1:0-11069 GCA_963621525.1 bacterium
AGAGGAGTAATATCTAGGTTCATTGCTTCCGGGAAGATCATCATAGTCTGTGGATTTATCCCTTTTTCGCGAATAAAGTCCAGATCTGCTTTTAAGAGCTTATCCCCTTTCTTTACCGTATCTCCCGGAGCTACAAACGCCTCAAAGCCTTCGCCCTCTAACTGTACGGTGTTAATACCTACATGAATAAGGATTTCTACTCCCTCCGCAGACTTGATGCCTACTGCATGTTTGGTAGGAAATACTAAGGAAACAGAACCGTCGCATGGCGCATAGATTGTTCCATCAACAGGTTCTACTGCAATACCGTCGCCTAACATTTTAGATGCGAAAGTTTCATCCGCAGACTGATCAACCGGAAGAACTTTGCCTTTCATGGGGGATGTGAAGGTAAGTTCCTGTGTTTCCTGTACTGCTTCTGTGATTTCTTCTTTTTTTGTTACAGTTGCTTCTGTCTTGATTTTTTCTGCTGTTACATTTGCTTCTGATGCTTTATCTGCATTTAATGCTCTTCCATCTGTTCCTGCAGCAGCTACATCCTTCTCAATTCCCATTTTTTTCCAGAAAACAACCGTCAGCCCAAAGGATACTGCCATAGAAAGTACCAAACCGATTGCAAAATTCCCATAATCTTCCGGTTTCATAGAGATAAAGCCGGGAATTCCTGCCGCACCTAATGCCTGCGCCAATATTCTTTTCCACGCAAGATAAGCACTTCCCACACCAGAACCGATGATTGCTGCATAAAATGGATATTTTAGTTTTAAAGTTACACCGAACATAGCCGGTTCTGTGATACCCAACAGTGCAGATACGCCAGATGCGGAACAAATAGATTTTAATTTATCGTTTTTGGTAAGCATCAGCACTGCCAGAACAGCGGCACCCTGAGCTACATTGTTCATACTTGCTGTGGAGAAAATAAAGCTTCCTCCTGTGTGAACGCTGTCAGCCAGCAGCTGGGTCTCAATGGCAATAAAGCTGTGATGCATACCGGTCATAGTGATTGGTGCATAAGTAAGACCAAAGATCGCGCCGCCTACAAAACCAAGAGAATTATAAAGCCATGTAATACCTGCTGCCAGAAGATTTCCTGCCTCTCTTAATACAGGTCCTACAAAAATAAATGTAAGGAAAGAGGTAATTAAGATAGATAGTAACGGTGTTGTCAGGTTATCCAGCCAGGAAGGTGTTACCTTGCGCAGGCGCTTTTCAATATTTGCAATGATCCATGAAACAGCCAGTACCGGAAGGACGGTTCCCTGATAACCAATGGCTGCTACATTTAATCCCAGGATATTCCATACAGGCGGTTCTGCAATACCGATCTGGTATGCATTTAAAAGATCC
The DNA here is from genome assembly GCA_963621525.1 of bacterium. Taxonomy (GTDB): domain Bacteria; phylum Bacillota; class Clostridia; order Lachnospirales; family Lachnospiraceae; genus Enterocloster. The sequence goes on from CAVFER010000073.1 coordinate 1,351, forward strand.
GGATGCACCATGATCATACCCATAGCTGCACCTAAGAAGGCATTTCCGCCAAATTTCTTCGTTGCGCTGAAACCGATGAGAACAGGCAAAAATGTAAATGGCGCACTTGCAAATGTATTTACCGCTGTGGCCAGACCTGCCCACTGGGGATGAAGCTCAATGACACTGCTTCCATTTATTAAAGGGGATGTCAGCACATTGTTAAGGCCCATTAAAAGACCGCCAGCAACGATTGCCGGAATGATTGGAACGAAAATGTCGCTGAGCATTTTGATAAAGCGCTGAATGGCATTGCCACTCTTTTCTTCTTTTTCATCGGTAGCCTGCTCTTGCAATGTGCCTAACTGCTTTTGAACTTCTGCACACACCAGATTAACCGTACCGGAACCAAAAATGATCTGGAACTGAGACTGTGTAAGGAATACTCCCTTTACTCCTTCCACATCACTTAAAGCTTCTTCATTTCTTAAGGAATTATCCCGAAGCTGAAAACGAAGTCTGGTCGCACAATGAGCTACCGACTTGATGTTTTTCTTACCACCCACATATCGAATTACCTGTTCTGCAATTTTTGCGTAATCCATTTTTACCTTCCCTTTCTTCTCACATAATGCTTATTGATTGAAACATATGACCGCAGCTTGTGGTGCTTCCGGTACCAAACCTTGTTGTACTGCCTCTATTGTAACTATCTCCCCTGTTTATGTTTGGCACCGGTTCCATATTTGTATCATATACCTTTTCGTATCTATTGTCAATGTTATTCATGGCACCGGTTCCATTATCGAATGTAAAAAAATAAAGGTCATATTTGTGTAATTTGCACAAATGTGACCTTTTCATTTCTTTTTCTTGCTTTTTCCGCCCTTTTTCTTTGGATCCGGCTTGTCTGTTTCCTGTTTATTTCACGATTTATTCTACCATTTCCTTATCTCTCACGCTTTTTCCATATATCATTTCAAAGCCCACGATCTGTTTTTTTGGTACCGGTTCCCCTTTTATCATTTTAAGAAGAGTCTCTGCTCCCAGATAGCCCAGGCCATAGGAATCAAACCGCAGTGTAGTAAGCTGTGGTGATAAGAGTTCGCTTTCATCGTAGCCGCCAAAACCTGCTACTGATACCTGTTCAGGAATAGAGATTCCATGTTTTAGCAGTATCCGGTACGCTCCAAAAGCCAGACGGTCTGTGGCACAGATCACACCATCCGGAACCCCTTTTTCAAGGACTTTTTCCATCATTTCCTGACCACTTACATAGCTGTAATCTCCTGTTTCCGCAGTCATCACCTGGGATCCGCTTTCTTTAATTCCCTCTAAGACTCCCTGGCGGCGGAACACGCCTACGGCTTCATCTTCTTCATCCACGCCTAAATAAGCGATTTTACCATGGACTCTGCTTCCCATGAAACTTCCCATAGTTTTTCCTGCCGCATAATCATCCATGGTAACTGTAATACCTTCTTCAAAATTCTGGGCAAGAACCACTACCGGCACCGGTGAATCCATAAGAAGCTGTTTATGCTCTTTTGTAAGGGAAATGGCACTAAATAAAATGCCATCTACTTTCTGGGTAAAAAGGCGGTTAATATTTTCCAGCTCCAGTTTTGGACTGTGATCCGAATCCTTGATCAGAGCCTCATATCCCTGGCTTCTCAGATAACGGCCAATGCTTGTGACTACACGGCTGGTCACTTTTGAATTTAAAGTAGGAACGATCACTCCAACTGTATTGCTTTCTTTGGCCTTTAACCTTGCGAAGCTGTTAGGGATATAGTTATTCTCTTTTACCACATTCTGAATCTTTTTTCTGGTCTCTTCTTTGATGCTTCCCCCATTAAAATACCGGGATACCGTACTTTTGGTAACTCCCGCCAGCTCTGCAATATCTGCCATTGTCAGCTTTTCAGCCATGATGCATTTCCCTTTCTTTCTAAAAACCCCGGAGAGTTTTTACGCCCTCCGGGGTTAATTTAACCTAATCTATTCTAACTCACTTTGCAGGATGAATTAGTCATTTCCATAGAGTGCAACCAGCTTAGACAGATGCTCGTAACGCTCTTTCGCTTCTTTCTCGTTACGTGCGAACAGAGTAGCTGCTCTGTCTGGGTTCTTCATGGTTAAGGACAGGTAACGAACCTCGCCCTTTAAGAAGTCCTGATATCCTTCCATCTTAGGAGCCTTAGAATCTAAGGTGAACTTCTTCTCAGCAGCTGGGTTGTAACGGAAGTTGTTCCAGTATCCGCACTCAAGAGCCAGCTTCTCTTCGGTCATAGCCTTGTCCATACCCTTCTTGATACCATGGTTGATACATGGAGCGTAAGCGATGATCAGGGATGGTCCCGGATATGCTTCTGCTTCAGCCAGAGCCTTAACAGTCTGAGCCATATCGCCACCCATACAGATCTGAGCAACGTATACATAACCATAGCTCATTGCAATACCAGCAAGGTCTTTCTTCTTGGTCTCTTTACCGCCTGCAGCGAACTGAGCTACAGCACCGGTCTTAGTAGACTTAGAAGCCTGACCACCTGTATTGGAGTAAACCTCGGTATCGTAAACCATGATGTTGATATCTTTTCCGGAAGCCAGAACGTGGTCTACACCGCCGAAGCCGATATCGTAAGCCCATCCGTCACCACCGAAGATCCACTGGGATTTCTTAGCTAAGAAGTCCTTATTAGCAACGATCTCTTTGCAGGTTGGGCAGTCAATGCCGTCTAATGCAGCAACTAACTTGTCAGTTGCAGTTCCGTTTAATGCGCCTACAGAATAGGTATCTAACCATTCCTTGCAAGCAGCTTTAACTTCTTCAGAAGCGTTCTCGTTAGCCATTACAGACTCAACCTTGGACTTTAAGCCATCTCTGATAGCGTTCTGAGCCAGTAACATACCGTAACCAAACTCAGCGTTGTCCTCGAACAGGGAGTTATCCCATGCAGGGCCCTGGCCCTTAGCGTTCATGGTGTAAGGTGTAGATGGTGAAGAGTTACCCCAGATAGAGGAGCATCCGGTTGCGTTTGCGATGTACATTCTGTCACCGAACAGCTGGGTGATCAGCTTAGCGTATGGAGTTTCACCACAGCCTGCGCATGCGCCGGAGAACTCAAGAAGAGGTTTCTTGAACTGGCTACCCTTAACAGTGTTCTCTTTGAACTTAGCAACAACTTCTTCCTTAACTGGCAGAGTCTCAGCGAAGTCGTAGTTAGCCTGCTCAGACAGACTAGCCTCTAATGGCTTCATTTCCAGAGCCTTGTTGCCCTTCATGCCTGGGCAAACGTTAGCACAGGAACCGCATCCGGTACAATCCAGAGCAGAGACAGCCATGGAGAACTTGTATCCTGGCATACCAGTCATATCCTTCATCTTCATATCTGCAGGAGCCTTAGCAGCTTCCTCAGCAGTCATAGCTACCGGACGGATAACAGCGTGTGGGCAGACATAAGAACAGAAGTTACACTGGATACAGTTATCAACGTTCCATACAGGAACCTTAACAGCGATACCACGCTTCTCGTATGCAGAAGAACCGGATGGTGTAGAACCATCAACGTAATCCTTGAATGCAGATACAGGCAGTGTGTTACCTTCCTGAGCGCTTACCTTGGTCTGAATGTTGTTTACGAAGTCTACAACTTCCTTTCTTCCCTCGGTAACTACCTTGTAGTCAAGACCTTCATCTTCGCAGTTAGCCCAGCTTGCCGGAACTTCTACTTTGTGAACGCCCTTGGCACCAGCATCGATAGCTGCCCAGTTCTTCATAACAACGTCTTCACCCTTACGTCCGTAAGTTGCCTTTGCAGCAGCCTTCATCAGCTCGTTAGCCTTTTCAGCCGGGATGATTCCGGTCAGCTCGAAGAATGCGGACTGTAAGATTGTGTTGATACGTGTTGGTCCCATGCCGGTCTCGATACCGATCTTAACACCGTCGATGGTGTAGAAGTTGATCTTGTGATCAGCGATGAACTTCTTAACCTGGCCTGGTAAGTGCTTCTCAAGGCCTTCCATATCCCATGCGCAGTTTAACAGGAAAGTACCGCCGTCAACCAGCTCCTGTACCATGTTGTACTTACGTACATAGGATGGATTATGACATGCTACGAAGTTAGCCTTGTGAATTAAGTAGGTAGACTTAATTGGGCTGTGTCCGAAACGCAGGTGAGACATTGTAACACCGCCGGACTTCTTGGAGTCATAATCAAAGTATGCCTGAGCATACATATCTGTATTATCACCAATGATCTTGATGGAGTTCTTGTTAGCACCTACGGTACCATCAGCGCCCAGACCCCAGAACTTACAGTTGGTAGTTCCTTCTGGAGTGGTAACTAATGGAGCACCGATCTCAAGAGACAGGTTGGTAACATCATCAACGATACCGATGGTGAATGGAGTCTTAGCTTCATTCTCATATACTGCTACGATCTGAGCAGGTGTGGTATCCTTGGAACCTAAGCCGTAACGTCCGGTTAAGATCTTAACCTGATCAAACTTGCTTCCCTTAAGAGCAGCAACAACATCCAGGTACAGAGGCTCGCCCATAGCGCCTGGCTCTTTTGTTCTGTCTAATACGGAGATAGTCTTAACAGTTTCTGGGATAGCATCGATCAGAGCCTGTGCACAGAATGGTCTGTACAGACGAACTTTAACAACGCCGACCTTCTTGCCCTGCTTTGTTAAGTAGTCGATGGTCTCTTCAATGGTATCATTTACAGAACCCATAGCGATGATAACATGCTCTGCGTCTGCTGCACCATAGTAGTTGAACAGCTTATAATCTGTACCAAGCTTAGCGTTAACCTTGTCCATGTACTCCTGAACGATTGCCGGAAGAGCATCATAGTATGGGTTGCAAGCTTCTCTTGCCTGGAAGAAGATATCTGGGTTCTGAGCGGAACCTCTCTGGCATGGATGATTTGGATTTAATGCATGCTTACGGAATTCAGCGATCGCATCCATATCAGCCATATCCTTCAGATCTTCGTAATCCCAGGTCTCGATCTTCTGGATCTCATGAGATGTACGGAAACCGTCGAAGAAGTTGATGAAAGGAACTTTGCCCTTGATAGCTGCCAGATGAGCAACTGGGGTTAAGTCCATAACTTCCTGTACACTGGACTCGCACAGCATTGCGCATCCAGTCTGACGACAGGCATAAACATCTGAATGGTCACCGAAAATAGATAATGCGTGGCTAGCAAGTGCACGTGCAGATACGTTGAATACGCCTGGCAGCTGCTCACCAGCGATCTTATAAAGGTTAGGGATCATCAGTAACAGACCCTGAGAAGCGGTGTAGGTGGTAGTTAAAGCACCTGCTGCCAGAGAACCGTGTACAGCACCTGCTGCACCAGCCTCAGACTGCATCTCTGTAATCTGAACTTCGTGACCAAAAATATTGGTTCTTCCGTCTGTTGCCCACTCATCTGTAGCTTCAGCCATAGGTGAAGATGGGGTGATAGGATAGATAGCCGCTACATCAGTAAATGCATATGAAGCATGAGCTGCTGCATGGTTACCATCCATGGTTTTCATTTTTCTTGCCATTTTGATTTCCTCCTGCAATTAGTGAATGAAATATGTATATTATAAGTATATAAGTATACATTGGGTCCGCGCGGGAAATAGACCCTCGCAGACTGGCCTATGTTTATTATAGCAATTATTCATTAAATTGCAAATGTTTAATTCGTATTACTGCAAAAAATACAATGTATACAGTATAATTTGTGCATTTGTTCAGGTGTTCATGATTTTGATGCGAGTTAGTCTTGGCGAACTCTTATAGAAATGGCAGGTGATTTTTGTTAATTTTTTCACCTGCCATTTTCTGCTATCTGGTTAATTTTTCGATATTTTCGCCTGTAAGGGGCTGCCAGTTTAATGTAAGTTTCTGGTTTTCGGGCATATATTTCTCTACCAGTGCATTGTACTGTGCCTCTGTCAGCGGTTCTCCTTCTGTAATCGGACGCTCCATATCCTGTCCGGTCCTGAAATAATAGATCACTCCATCATGATCTAAGTCCTCTTCTGCCTTATAGGCTCCGTTAGCTGTTCCCCAGTCTGTGTCTGCGCAGTAAGCATAAGCAAAATCTTCATAAGTGCCAGTTCCTGTGTTGTATGTATAAACCTCATAAGGCCAGATGGCGCTTCCATATGTATGGTTATGGGCCACATCCACTGTTACAACTCCATTTTTATAATATTGTCCGCTTCCGCCAAAGGTATTTTTCAAAGCCAGATTTCCTGAACCTGCATCCCACTGCCATACTCCTGTAAGCAGTCCCGGCTCCATGTCCATTTGATACTCAATCAGAAGTTCTTTTTTGCCGTCCTGATTTACATCGGCTATAACGAAGCTGTTATCATACATTCCATCTGTTGATGCATCTGGATCCAGGTAAGTCTTTGGAGCTGTCAGGGCTTTTTTCAGGAAATCAGCAAAAGCGGCCATCTCTCCTGTCGCGGGATCTGGGGCTGTTTCAAACGCGGCAGCTGTTTCCTGTGATACCATTTTTCCAGTTGTCCAGATGCCATTATTCTTTAAATCATCTATATTTTCCTGAGTCAGTTTTTTCCATTGGAGGTCAAACTGCTGATCTTTAGGAAGATATTTCTGCAAAATAGCATCTCTTTCTTCTATGTTTATTTCTCCTTTTCCAACCCGGTCAAATGACCACTGCTCGTTCCCATACTCATTTTTGTATGCACTGTCCAAAAACAGGTATCTTCCCGTCTCCATATCATACTTATATATGACAACTCCATTTTTACTGACATCATCCCACTGCATCAGACGGTTTGCTCCAAAATAAGCTGCCCCTGTTTTATTCTTGTCCACCATATAGACCTGCTTCATCTGCGGATTCCACTGCCATATACCATAATACGTATCTTCTTCACTTTCTCCTGCAAAAGAAATAAGCAGTTCTGTTTTATCATCCTGATTAACATCTGCTACAGTAAACTGTACATTTTCAAGCCAAGAAGAGTCTTTCATATACAACTGAGGATCCTGATACAAACTCTGCAATACTTTCACAAAGCCATCTTTTTCCCCTGAAGCATCATAAGAAATACTGTATTCCCCATTGTAGTCTGCTGCACCGCACTCAAAACTGGTAAATATATAACCGTCCAGATAATCATCTTCTGTTCTTGCAAGTACGGCCTTAAAATGCTCTACAAATCCAGGATCCTGTTTCGCATTTACATCGGAATCCACCTCCCAGGCCGTCCAGCCTACATTACCCGTCAATATAAGACTTCCGTCTTTTTCCGGTATCATATTCACAATATGAGCATATAACCGAAACTCACTGTAATCCGGTGCGTCACTGATAATAGCTCCGTTTTCTTCGCGGACGCCATTTACATTTTTATAATTGATCTCAGATATCTGTATTCCAATTCCTTTTAAAAGTCTGGCTGCAGTTTCTTTAGAAATAACCTCTCCGCCATTTTCTTCATAACCCTCTGATAGTCCTAACTTATCTTCTCCGCTTAGAACCAGAGCTGTATTTACACATGCACTTACTATTTTTCCGGCATCTTCTTCTGTCAGCTTACTGATCTCCCACTGCTTTTCTTTTCCTCCATCTGACCAGTAAAGATAGGAGATCACCTGCTCCAGTTTCATTTTTGTAAGATCTGGACGCATAGTTGTTATATTGCTACTTTCCTGTACTGTATCCGGTTCTGTTTCTTCTTCCTCAAAGCCCTTTTCTGTTAAAATTTCCCGGACATGCTGCGCTTTCTCTGTTTCTGACTTTTCATCATAAAGAAGAGCCAGCTTTTTAAGAACGACCTGTGTTTTTTCAAAACGCTTATCAGAATGGTCATATTCTTTTTCTACGATAGTCAATGCCTGTTCCAGATAGGGCAGCGCATCTTCTTTTTTATCCATTTCTTCAAAAGCCTGGGCGATCCCTGCATATGCCTCCATTTGTTTGGGATCTATTTTCAGGATCTTCTGAAATACAACCACTGCCTCTTCATATTTTGCTTCTGTTAAATATTTCTGACCAAGCTGTAACCGTTTTTCCAGGCCTTTTCCTTTTCCAATCATGGTCACTGCTCCGAAAATAACCACAAGAGCGATCACACAGGTCCCAAGAAATATGCCTATGGTTTTTATCGTGTCTGATTTCATTTTTCAAAAGCTCCTTTGTTGTTTTACGGTTTCATGGCGCCGTTTATACCCCACAGCTCGCCTTCTTCATAAATTAAATATTCTTCCATATCATCTACATCTGTATTACACTCTGCTACGATCTGATCGCCATCCTGGCTGTACAATATATGAGGCATTCCATTTGTTATATTATAGGTATCGGTTAAGTGATAATGTACTTCTTCATGACTGAAATCCCCGATATCCTGCATTGTTCCATTTTCATATCCATTTTGATAATTTCCCTGACGTTTTTCCTGTTGTTCTCCCATGTTATCTTCATACACATCTATTTCTGTACCTGGACCATTAGGATAATCTTCCATCCAGTTTCCGTAAAACACTCCCGCTCCTGTAGCATCTTCCTCTGTATATTCCTCATACCAGGAACCATAACCAGAACGTATCCCATTATCCATTTCTCCCAGATATACATAAATATCTCCGTCTGTACCAACATACAGCCCCAGATAATTTCCATTCTCCTGCTGCCAGATCAATGGTTTTTCAAGTCCTTTTACAAAGCTTTTGAAATCATCTGTAAAATAGTGAGTATCTGTTGGGGCCTGGCTGTTTATTTCTGAAATTACCTGTTCCAGAATAGAACCATATTTTTCTTTCGCCTCTGCAACCAGACGTTCCTGCTCTGCATCCCCAGGATCTGTCTCAGCTAATATTTCGCTTCCATTTTCTTTAACATCGGAACTGCTTTCTGCATCCAGATATTGCCTAATCTTCTCTTCTAATTTCAGCAGCTCTTCATAAATCTGCTTAAATTCGTCTGTCTTTTCATTTTCTGCCAGACCTTCATACACAGAAATTCCACTTTGAAGCACTTCCTGGGCTTTTTCGTAATTTTCCGTTTTTATGTACGCATTTGTCAGGCCTTCATATGCTTTCATTGCCTTTGGTTCTACTTCAATGGCTTTGGTAAAGGCCACGATCGCCTCTTCATAATTGGCTTCTGTCAGGTATTTTTTACCTAAATCCAGATAGTCCTGAACTGTCATTTTCTTCTGGCAGCCTGCAAGCAAACATACTATTGTCAGAAAAAGCAAACATCTCTTTATCAACTTTGCAGCTTTCATCGATTCACTTTCCTCCTGTTATTCTCCTGAAGAATATGTAATGATACAATAACCGGTCTCTTCTCCGCCGGAAGTATAAGAATGTATAGCGCTGACTCTTCCCAGGGAATCATATTCATAAGTAGCATATTGATCATTTTCCATAGAAATTTTTCCATTTTCCGGCTTCCTGGTCGGATCCGTCATAGCATACCATATAACTGGAGGATTTCCGCTTCCTGATCCTATGGATGGACGATATCTGGCCTGATCTTTACAGCCATCGATCTCCTGAGTGCTGTTCCACATTCTGGCACCTTTGGCTCCGGCAACTTCCTGCCCATTTTCTTTTCCATTTTCTGTTTCTATTCCTTCGTAATAGATCTCACTGGATTCTTCGTAGGTTTTTCCCGCTTCATCATCATATTTCCAATAATATGTTTCAGAAACAGTACCATCAAAATCATACCATTCCATGGATG
>CAVFER010000074.1:0-10653 GCA_963621525.1 bacterium
TATTGATGATAAAATGACAAATTAGTACACTTAATAGCCGAATGTACAAAAACTGTGCATTCGGTTTCGTTTTGTCCATTGCTCTTTAACCTCAAATCTATATAATGATGTTGGGGTCAAAATATATTTTACGCATAGAAGTGCGTATTTTGGACAGTAATCCGGAAAAGAGCAGGAGATGAAGAAGGATGCCGACACAAAAGTTCATAAATCTCACAGACAGTAAGAAAAAGACGATCCTTACTGAAATGTGCAAAGAGCTCATGAATATCCCTTATTCAGAGATTCGCATCAGCAATCTGATCCAGAAAGCCGGGATATCCAGAGCCAGTTTTTATCTGTACTTTGAAGACAAAGAAGATTTGCTAAATTGCATTGTAGATTCATGGGTGGAATCCATATTGCAAAAACTGACGGAAGCATTTAAACAGTCAGACGGTAGCTACTTTGAAAGTATGCAATACTGGATGAAACAGACTCTGGAAAATGACATTTCCAGAGAAGTATGGAAGGTCTACAAACGGGTTATGGAAGAAGAGAATTTTACGAAGAAAAGTAAAATGGGAGCTCTTCAGTTTAAAGAAAGCCCCAGATGGCGTCAGACCATAGAAACCTGTTTTGGATATATGGATCAAAGCAAATATCCGGGATTGACACTGGAGAAACTGGCGTATGCTGTTGATATGGGACTGCTGGCAATGGTCCAGCTTTCCATGCGCTATGTAGAGCATTATGCGCCTTTGTCAGAATTAAAGGAGGCAGCATGGCACCAGCTGACGATATTAGACAAAGGGATCAGAGAATGATCCGAAAGTTTGAGAAAAAGAAAGGAAGGCACAGGAAAATGAAAAAGAATGTAAAAAGACTCATCGCGGGAGCGGTAGTTCTTTTGGTAGCAGCAGGAATCGTAGTCCGTATTGCCGGCGGCAATAAAAAAGAAGCAGAATATGAGACACGTCCGACGGTATCTGTTGAAAATCCAAAAACAGGAGATATCACCCTGTATACCGATCTGACCGGTACGATTGAACCTATTTCAAAGGCAATTGTACAGCCAAAGATCGGTGGAGAGCTTTTGGAAGTAAACTTCCAGGCTGGCGATCAGGTGGAAGCAGGTCAGGTGCTTTGCAAGATCGATTCTGACGCACTGACTGCTTTACAGCTTCAGATGCAGTCTGCTTCTGTGGCAGCTGACAATGCAGCTAGAGAACTGGCACGTATCCAGCCTCTGTATGCATCAGGCTATGTTTCGCAGCAGCAGTTTGATCAGGCACAGTCTTCAGCAACCAGCGCCCGGCTGGCATATGAGTCTGCAAAGAATCAGTACGATCTGCAAGTAGAATATACGACAGTAACAGCACCGATCAGTGGTGTGATCGAATCTAGAAATGTAGAACCGCATGACCACATTTCCACAGCTACCCAGATCTGCGTGATCTCCGGAGGCGACCAGCTTCAGGTGAAATTTGGCGTTACAGAAAAGATCCTTCGCAATATGAAGGTAAATGACCCGATTCAGGTAGAAAAGAACGGCACCGATTACAACGGAAACGTTACGGAAGTAGGAAGTATGGTAAATTCTGCTACAGGTCTGTATGACGCAAAAGCATTTGTAAATAATGCAGAAAGCCTTACAAGCGGAACAAAAGTAAAATTAACCGTAGTTATGGATCAGGTAAAAGGGGTACTTACCATTCCTGTAGATGCTGTAAACTATGACAATGGAAATGCATTTGTATACTGCTATGACAATGGTGTCGCAAAAAAGACCATGGTAGAAGCCGGTATCTATGATTCACAGACTATGGAGATCAAGTCCGGACTGACTGCCGATGATCAGGTCATTACAACCTGGAGCAACGAACTGGTAGATGGACAGGAAGTTCTTTTAGACAGTGACAATGGACAGAATGAAAATGCAGCCCAGGGAGAAAGCACTGCAGAAAATGCCGGAGAAGAAACACAGAAAGCAGGTGAGTAAAAGATGTTAAATCTGACAAAATTTGCGGTACGCAAACCTGTGACCATTATCATGTGTTTGCTGACCATTGCATATTTTGGTATCCAGTCCCTGTTGGGGACAAAGATAGAGCTGACTCCTGAAATGGAATTCCCTATGTTGGTTGTCAGCACTGTTTACGCAGGCGCAAGCCCTGATGATATCAAAGACCTGATCGCAACCAAAGAAGAGGATGCGGTTTCGTCACTGGATGATGTAAAGAATGTTTATTCTTTCTCTCAGGACAACGTGGCTATCGTTCTGGTTGAATATAACTATGGTACTAACATTGATACTGCTTATATCAACTTAAAGAAAGCAATTGATGGTATTAAAAGTGATCTGCCTGATGATGCAAATGAACCTAATATCATGGAAATGGATATGAACTCCCAGCCTGTTATCACACTGGCTGTAGGTGGTCAGGTAGACGGAAACCTTTATACATATGTAGAAAATAACATTGAGCCGGAACTGGAAAAATTAGGTTCCGTTGGTGAAGTATCTCTGGCCGGTGGTCAGAAAGAATACATCAGCATCAAGCTGGATTCTGAAAAAGTGGCACAGTATGGACTTAGCATGGCTCGTATTGCCCAGTTTGTAGGCGCTGCAGATTTTACCATTCCTGCAGGTGACGTAAATGTGGGAAAACAGAATCTGTCTGTCAGTGTCGGAAATGATTTTGACAACACAGAAAAGCTGAAAAATGTAGCAATCCCACTGGCAAACGGAGATGTTATCCACCTTTCTGATGTGGCAACTGTTTCAAATGCACTGGAAGATGCAGATTCCATCGGCCGTTACAATGGCCAGGATATTGTATCTGTATCGATTAAAAAGCAGCAGAGTTCGACTGCTATTGATGTGTCCAAAGATGTTTTAAAGCAGGTAAGCGTACTGGAAAAGACCTATCCGGGATTGACGTTCACTGTTGTTAATGATTCCAGTGAAATGATCACAGAATCTATTACCAACGTATTCCAGACCATGATCATGGCGGTTATCCTGTCCATGCTTATTTTGTGGCTGTTCTATGGAGACCTTCGTGCATCTGTTATCGTAGGTACTTCTATCCCTGTTTCTATCATGCTGACACTGATCGCTATGTCATTAATGGGATTCTCATTGAACGTAATCTCACTGACGTCTCTGGTACTTGGTGTAGGTATGATGGTTGATAACTCCATCAACGTACTGGATGGCTGTTTCCGTGCCAAGGAAAACAGAAACTTCTTCGATGCAGCAATTGAAGGAAGCCGGACCATGATCAATTCCATTATCGGCGGTACAGCTACTACCTGTGTTGTATTTATCCCGCTGGCAATGCTTACCGGTCTGTCCGGACAGTTGTTTAAACAGTTAGGTTTCACCATTGTATTCAGTTTGATCGCATCTTTATTCTCTGCGATTACTATTGTGCCGCTATGCTATTATCAGTGGCACCCGGTGGAAAAGGCCAATGCGCCTGTTGCAGGCTTTATCCGCAAATGCCAGAAATTCTATCGCGATATAATGCCTGGGATTATTCCTAAAACAAAGACTGTTATTGGAGCAAGCGTTTTACTGCTGGTATTTTCCCTCTTTCTGGCTTCTAAACTGAATGTAAAGCTGATGGTTTCTACAGATGAAGGTATCGTAGATGTAACTGTTAAGACAAAACCGGGTCTTTCTATAGATGCTGTTAATGATACAGTTGCCCAGATTGAGAACATGGTTGCAAATGATGAAGAAGTGGATCACTATCTGCTGACCTACGGTTCTAGTGGTTTAAGCACTTCAGGCGGCAGCAGTGTTACCTTAAGTGCTTACTTAAAGGATAACCGTAAAATGTCCACCGATGAAGTGATCGATAAGTGGACCCGTGAAACAGAAAATTATAAAGATATTTCTGTCACCATGGAACAGGGAAGCACTACATCTTCTTCCATGAGCAACACCAACCAGATCGAAGTTGACTTACAGAGTACAGATTATGATGCCTTAAAGAAGGCTTCTGATGATCTGGTAGGAGAGCTGCGTAAGAGGGAAGATGTTATGCAGGTACATTCTTCGATTGAAAATGCGGCACCTGTTATTAAAGTAAGTGTAGATCCTGTTTTAGCACAGGCAGAAGGTCTGACACCGGCTTCTGTAGGATCTCTGATCTACAGCAATTTAAGCGGTGTCAAGGCAACTACAGTCCGTGTAAATGGTGAAGATACGGATGTAAGAGTAGAATTTGCAGCAGACAAATATGACAGCATTGATAAGCTTCAGGGAATGATGATCACCACAGCGACAGGAACAACACTTCCGCTGGAAGATCTGGCCACTATCCACTATGAAGACAGCCCGCAGCAGATCCAGCGTAAAAATAAGCAGTATAAGGTAGCAATCACCATGGAACCACAGTCTGAGTATAAGAAGACGGCGGACAAAGACGTAAAAGCGTTTGTGCGCAGCCATAATCTGCCAAATGAAGTGGAAATGGCAGCAAACTCCATGGATGAGAGTATGGGAAGCGAGTTAGGTGCATTAGGCGGAGCACTTATCACCGGTATTTTCCTGGTATTCGTTGTAATGGCTATCCAGTTTGAGTCACCGAAGTTCTCCCTGATGATCATGACTACCATTCCGTTCTCCCTGATCGGTTCATTTGGACTTCTGTTCTTGGCCGACAGCCCGATCAGCATGGTATCCATGTTAGGTTTTCTGATGTTGGTTGGTACCGTAGTAAATAATGGTATCCTTTATGTAGATACCGTAAACCAGCTTCTTACAGAAATGCCTCTGGATAAGGCACTGGTAGAAGCAGGAGCAATCCGTATGAGGCCTATTTTAATGACAACAGGAACGACCGTAATCTCCATGCTTCCTAATGCATTTGCTTACGGTAAATCCGGTGCCATGATGCAGGGCCTTGCACTGGTAGACGTAGGCGGTCTGATCGCAGCGACCATCCTGACGCTGATCCTTCTTCCAACTTACTACAGACTGGTCCACAATATGGGACGCAAAGTAGTTGGCGAAGATGTGCCGATGGTGTCTGATTAAAAATTAAGATATGCAATATACTAAGAGAGTGAAATCTTTGAGGTTTTACTCTCTTTTAGTATTATGCTTTTTGTATAAACCTGATTGACGTTTTGCCTGAAAAATTGTATAATTGATTAAGAATTTGGAAAGTTTTCAGACGGGAGAATATAGATGATCGCATTAAAGGCCGAAGATGTAAAGTCCTTTACTACCAGGCTGTTTGTACGGGAGGATTTTGATGCATTTCTGGTAAAAGAAGTAAACATCACCACCTACAACAGTTTTTCTATAGACGGACATGTAAAACAGGGCTATTACACAGAGGAAGAGCAGGAAGAAAACCAGATAGAAGAGTTTTCATCCTGGAAAACCTTAAGGCCTTTTTGTTTTTCTCTGATTAAAGGAAAAAAGCTTCCCGGAAGTTTCCGCATCGTACTGCAACTGCCAAAGGCTGGGACAGAAAAATTTGCCGCCAGGACAGGTGTCGGGATCGATGGAAGCCAGATCGTTGGGCTGTATCTGAATATACGCTACGATAATGGGGAAATGTATTGTATAACCGGAACGTCATTAAAATTTTTTACTATGGACAAAACGCTGGATCTTGAGTGGGACAAGGCAGTTAGACAGTTTTTACAGTCCCATGAGATTCCATGTACAGAGGCAACTGAAGGATAAAAGCAGGAGGAAATGGCATGGATAAAAACAATTTTTCACAGAAACTGGCGGAACTTACAGCGTTGGCGGAAACCAATGAAAACAAACTTCAGATGACACAGGTTCTGGACGCTTTTACAAAGGAACAGGTGACTCCGGAGGAGATGGAGTCTGTTTATGCCAAACTGGAAAAAAGAGGGATCCAGATATTGACAGATGAGGGAGAAGAAATTACGGAGGACGGCCTTCTTTTAGATGATGGAGACGATTCCGGTGATTCTGTTTCCGGTATTCTGACGGATAAATACAAATGGAGTCACGATGACTCATTAGATGATGAAGATGGCGATGATTTTACTCCGTCGTCCGTATCTGATGAAGAAGACACAGCCAGTCAGGAACAGCTGTTAGAAGGTGTTGCAAGCACAGATCCCATTCGTGAATACTTAAAAGAGATCGGATCTATTCCGCTGCTGACTCAGGAGCAGGAACAGGATCTGGCAAAGCGCAAATACGAGGGAGATGCAGACGCAGGAAAGAAGTTAGTAGAAGCGAACTTGCGCCTGGTAGTCAGTATTGCAAAGAGGTATACTGGCAGGGGCATGAGTTTTCTGGATTTGGTTCAGGAAGGAAATATCGGCCTGATGAAGGCAGTAGAAAAGTTTGATTATACAAAGGGCTACCGCCTCAGTACCTATGCTACATGGTGGGTAAAACAATCCGTTACCAGAGCA
Organism: bacterium; assembly: GCA_963621525.1. Lineage (GTDB taxonomy): Bacteria > Bacillota > Clostridia > Lachnospirales > Lachnospiraceae > Enterocloster. The sequence goes on from CAVFER010000074.1 coordinate 6,406, forward strand.
TTGGCAGATCAGTCCCGTACCATTCGCCTGCCGGTTCATATGGTAGAAGCAGTAAATCGGATCAGAAAAGCCCAGAGGACGTTAGCTGTAAAGCTGGGAAGAGAACCTTCTAATGAAGAGATCGGCAAAGAAGTGGGAATGTCTGAAAAGCGTGTAACAGAGCTGATGCAGTCTTCCGGTGATACCGTATCCTTAGAGACCCCGGTAGGCGATGAAGACGGTTCCAACTTAGGTGATTTTGTGGCAGATGATTCTAATGCATCTACCGAAGAAAAAGCAGAAAGCGTTTTTTTAAGAGAAGAGATCGAGCAGATGCTTCAAGGGTTAAATCCAAGGGAGAGAGAAGTTATTATCTTGCGCTTTGGTCTGGAAAGCGGACATCCGATGACTTTGGAGGAAGTGGGAAAACGCTTTAAAGTTACCAGAGAAAGGATCAGGCAGATTGAGACAGCAGCGTTGAGAAAGCTGCGCAATCCGTCCAGAAGCAAGAAGATAAGGGATTTTCTTCCTTAAAGTTATCAAAAACAGAACAGGAATCATTAGGGGCTTTGCACTATGCGAGGCCTTTTTGGCGTTTAAATTCTGAATCAAACACTTTTGCTAGCACTCAATTAAAATGAGTGCTGATTTTTATTGACTTTTAGAGGTAACCGTACTACAATATACGTTGTGGACCAAAGCTGCTCTTGAAAATGGAAGAGAGTGTGAAATTAAAAAGAAATGTAATTGCTCAGCGAAGATGCATGGCAGTTATAAAGAATTGTAAGAAAGAGGCGTATAATATGGCAAAGAAAGGCAGTTTATCTATAACAAGTGAAAATATTTTCCCTGTAATTAAAAAGTGGTTATATTCCGATCATGACATTTTTTACAGAGAACTGATCAGCAATGGCTGTGATGCCATCACTAAGTTAAAAAAATTAGAGCTGTTAGGAGAGTATGAAAAGCCGGAAACAGTTGAGTACAAGATCCAGGTCAGCGTAAATCCCACAGATAAGACCATCACGATTGAGGATAATGGTCTTGGTATGACGGAAGAAGAGATTGACAAGTACATCAATCAGATCGCATTCTCCGGTGTTCAGGACTTTATGGAGAAGTACAAAGATAAGGCAAATGAGGATCAGATCATCGGTCACTTTGGTCTTGGATTCTACTCAGCGTTTATGGTGGCTGACAAGGTTGAGATCAATTCCCTGTCTTACCAGAAGGATGCAAAGCCGATACACTGGGAGTCTGAAGGCGGCATTGACTTTGAGATGACAGAAGGCGATAAACAGGAAGTTGGTACTTCCATTAAGCTGTATCTGAACGAAGAAAGTACAGAATTTGCAAATGAATACAGAGCAAGAGAAGTAATCGAGAAATACTGTGCATTTATGCCGGTAAACATTTTCTTGAAGAATGAGACAGCAGAGCAGGAATATGAGACCATTGAAAAAGATGAGCTGACAGATAAAGATACAGTAGTAGAGACTGTCATCGAGCCTGCGAAAACAGAAGAGAAGGAAAAAGAGGACGGCACCAAGGAGACAGTAGAAGTTGAGCCATCTAGAGAGAAATATAAGATTTTAAAGCGCCCGGTTGCATTAAACGATACCAATCCTCTTTGGAACAAGCATCCAAATGAGTGTACCGACGAGCAGTACAAGGACTTCTACCGCAAGGTGTTCAGAGATTACAAAGAACCACTGTTCTGGATTCACCTGAACATGGATTATCCTTTTAACTTAAAGGGTATCTTATACTTCCCGAAGATAAATATGGAATATGACAGTTTAGAGGGAACCATCAAGCTGTACAACAACCAGGTATTTATCGCTGATAATATCAAGGAAGTTATCCCGGAGTTTTTGATGCTGTTAAAGGGTGTTATTGATTGTCCTGATCTGCCTCTTAACGTATCACGTAGTGCATTGCAGAATGATGGCTTTGTGAAGAAAATTTCAGATTACATTACCAAGAAGGTAGCAGACAAGCTGTCTGGTATGTGTAAGACAGACCGTGAGAATTATGAGAAATACTGGGATGATATTGCTCCATTTATTAAATATGGTTATATCAAGGATGAGAAGTTCTCTGAGAAGATGGGCGATTATATCCTGTATAAGAACCTGGAAGGCAAGTACCTTACTTTAAATGACTGTCTGGAAGAGAATAAGGAAAAGCATGAAAATACCATTTTCTATGTAACCAATGAAAAAGAGCAGAGCCAGTACATTAACATGTTCAAGGAAGAGGGCATCGACGCAGTGATCATGCCTGCTGCCATTGATAATCCATTTATCAGCCATGTAGAGCAGAAGCATGAAGGACTTAAATTCCTGCGTATTGATACAGATTTAAATGCTTCCTTTAAGGAAGAAGTAAAGGAAGATGACGAAACCTTTAAGAAGACCAGCGAAGAGTTGACAGAGGTATTTAAGAAGGCTTTAAATAATGATAAGCTGGATATCAAGGTTGAGAAGATGAAGAATGCATCAGTTGCATCTATGATCACTGTATCCGAGGAAACGAGACGTATGCAGGATATGATGAAGATGTACAGCATGGGAGGCATGGACATGAGTGCATTCGGTGCAACCGGCGAGACTCTTGTATTAAATGCAAATCATCCATTGGTTAAATATGTTCTGGACAACAAAGAGGGCGAAAATACAGCCAAGATCTGCGAGCAGCTGTATGACCTGGCAAGTCTGGCACATGGTCAGCTGTCACCGGAGCGTATGACAAACTTTGTAAACCGCAGCAATGACATTATGATGATCATGGCTGGACAGAAAGCAGAATAAATAGTACAATAAAAAGCACGACACAGAGTTGCGGGGGCTGTTTCACAGGCGTTTTGCCTGGGTCGGCCCCTGCTTTTTTAGATGTACTCGCAGGATCTTCTCGCAAAATCAGGTACAAAAAGATCCTGAGAATACATGAGTTCAATTAGAATATAGGGAGAACAATACATGAAAAAACGTACTTTATCAAGAAGCGTGCTGACACTGGCACTTGGAATGTCACTGGCGGCAGCGGGTGCTTTTGCTGCTTTTGCGGATCCGCTGGGATTAAGCTATATTAATGGCCAGAATATCACCAGTCGTTTCGGCGGCTTTGAGCTTTCTGTTCCGGCAGAATACAAGGTAGACAGAAGTGGTGCATCCTCTGCTCTTTCCGGTGAGCTGATAGCAGGTCTGGTAGAAAATGGAGGAAAAGTTGATTTTGCCGCCTCCATGGTAGATGAGGCAAACAAAAGCTACATCATCAATACGGCTCTGGTAATGCCTGCAGATGACGGCTCTGGACAGCCGTTCAGTGTGGCAGCCTTAAAAACAGAGCTGGCAGAAACAGGCCTGGATCCGGAACAGACAGAGAGCGGCACCGTAAAGCTGGGAGCAGCTGATTACGAATATCTGAAAGTAAACTACGGAAAAATGATGGCTGATTCCATGCGTAAGCGCCTGGAGTCCGGGCAATTGTCTGAAAAGCAAAAACAGCAGGCACAGACCTTTTTAAACCAAATGGAAAAAATGCTGGTCAATGATTTTTATATCCGCAATACAGGAGATCAGATCTATGTGCTCTGCCAGACTTATTCTGCGGATCAGGCACAGCGAGCAGCGGCCTTTTTGGGCTTTTTAAAGCCTTATACAGGAGTAGAAGGCTGGTATAGAAACGGAGAAAACTGGCAGTATAAAAAGGCAGACGGGCAGCTTGCATTAAACTGCTGGGAGCAGGATGAAAATGGCCTTACCTATCATCTGGATGGAAACGGAAACATTGAGCGCAGTGCGTGGGTACAGGAAAATGGAGGCTGGAAATATGTAGACGAAAGCGGCCATATGGTAACATCTGTGACCAGATCCATTGGCGGAACCCAGTATACCTTTGATGATAAGGGAAATATGATCGCCGGAAGCGAAAGAACAGCTCTGGACTATTCCCTTGGAAAACTGGAGGGAAATACCTATACCAACTATTGGGCTGATATGACACTTTCCTTCCCACAGGCAGCTGCCGTTATGATCGGAAACGGCAGTGCCCAGACATATGCACTGGTTGGCGGTGAGCATGTAGATGTAAATGATCCGGAATTAAGCTATCGTATTACCGTAGACTTTACAGATGCAGACATGGAACTGGACCGCTTTATGGATGCAGTGGTAAGCTATGGCGGAACAGATGGCTATAAAGTAGATGATTCTGGTGAAGTGAAACTTGGCGGCTATAACTACCGCTACTGTAAAACTTCCTACG
>CAVFER010000075.1:0-10431 GCA_963621525.1 bacterium
GCTTGTGAAAAACAAATGTCTGCTTGCGCAGCCGCTTGTTTTTCACTGCACTCATTATATCATACCATATTAAGAGCAAAAAGGAAATGGGCAGTTGCAGGGGACTGCATTTTCGGCTATACTATAGTATGATACCAGGGGCAAAAGATCGAAAATCCGACGCAAGCTTGCTTGCAGGAGAATTTTTGAACCTGGGACCCGCCAAAAATATGAGTAAGAAGCCATTTTTTGAAGAAAAATGAGCGGATTACGAATGTTTTTAGATGACCTTGTGAAAGGAACACACTATGGAACTGAACAAAAGCTTTAAAAGTGAATTTGAAAAATTAAAAAAGATGTCCACAAAAGATAAGCTGTGGTACATATTTGAATATTATAAATTTCATATAATTGCGATCCTGTTATTTTTATCTGTGCTTTGGGTGATCGGCAGCAGCATTTACCGCCAGACTTTTACTACGCGGCTTATATTGGCCGTTGTTAATGACTACTCTGGCGGCAATTCTTCTATGGATCCATTAGAAAACGGGCTGAAGGAAGCTCTTGACTGCGGAAAAAAAGACCTGATCGAGATCAACTCCAATCTTTTTATCAAAACAGACGAATCCCTGTCTTCTGAGTATAACTATGCCAGCATGGCCAAAGTCGCAGCTTTAGCTGCAGGCAAAGATCTTGATATTATGATCGCAGATGCAAAAACACTGGAATATTATGGATCTCAAAATGCATTTGCAGATCTAAAAGAACTACTGCCGGCGGATCTGGTTGAACTGGCAGAAAAAGAGGATCTTTTTCTCTATATTAACAATGAAAGCGGTCAGCCTGTCCCGGCTGCGCTCTCTCTATCCTCAACCGACTTTGCCCATATGACCGGGGCCGTAATACAGGAGCCTTATCTGGCTGTTATAATATCTTCTCAGCATACAGAAGATATGATACAGGCCATTCGCTGGTTATTTGGTCAGAAATAACTTTTACCACTTCCATTCCAAGGCTTTCTGCCAATGTGCAGGAGGCTTTGTTTTTTGCATCGATCAATGCACAGAGTCTGGCTGAAAGCACTTCATGAGAATAGGAAAGAATGGCTTTAGCTGCTTCTTTTGCATAGCCATTTCCCCTGTAAGGTTTAAAAATGTGATACCCAAGTTCCAGCCAGTAAAGGCCATGCGGAAGTTTCGAAAGAGCCTGTAATGCATTTTGCGAAAGATTGGGATTGCTGACACCGGCCATGCCGATGAGTATGTCTTTCTCTTCTGTGTCTGCCGCATTTGGTCGGGATTTATATTTCTTTAACACAGCCCAGGTCCCGTATTCATAAAAACCATACTGATTCTTTATATAGATCTCTAATTTGTCTGGATCACGAAAAATCTCTTCTTCCTTCCCATACTCTTCTTCCGGTATGTTCTTTGCATCTTCTTTTACAAATTCCCGGATTTGCAGCCGTTCTGTCTCATCGATCAGCCAGGGAAGCCCCAGATAACGGCGCAAGATCAGCTCCACCAGCTCATCTGTTGCATACTCCATGGATGGAACTACATATGGGATCCCTTTTAAATCCCAGTTATCTGTGCTTTTCTCTTTCTCTTTTTCACTGCTCATACAGCCTAAAACAGCCCTTCCAGAGGCTTTCGCCTCCAAAAGGGCCTGTGGTTCGTCAGATATGAGAAGCGTATGTGTTCTTCCTTCTATTAAAAGAGTGCGCTCCTGTTTCATATTGTTCTGTCTCCTATAAGAACCATTTATCAGCACTTCTCCGGTTCTGGATAATCCACATCAAAGGTATCTACCGTCATGGATTTGATCTGCTGTTCCTTTAATGGACGATCAGAATAATCGGTCCGCTCATTTGCAATCTTATCTACAACATTCATGCCCTCTGTTACCTTGCCGAATGCCGCATAAGCTCCATCAAGATGGGGAGCATCCTTATGCATAATAAAGAACTGGGAACCGGCAGAGTTTGGCATCATGGATCTTGCCATAGATAAAACGCCTTCTGTGTGTTTTAAATCGTTCTTAAAGCCATTCTGGCTGAACTCACCCTTAATGCTGTAACCCGGGCCGCCCATACCGGTTCCCTGTGGGCATCCGCCCTGAATCATAAATCCGCGGATGACTCTATGGAAGATCAGGCCGTCGTAATAGCCTTTTTTTACCAGGCTGATAAAGTTATTTACTGTGTTAGGTGCTACTTCCGGATATAACTCTGCTTTCATCACATCGCCATTTTCCATGGTAATGGTAACAACTGGATTTGCCATTGTTTTTTGTTCTCCTTTTCATTTCTGAATCTGCCTGCACATGTACAGTAACTTTAATATAACAGATTGTGAAGTGATTGTACAGTAACTTTATCTCCGCTCAATCTTATGTGGTTTCCCGTTGTTATCTACTGCTACAAAAACAAACGCAGCTTTGGCTGTCTGAATTTGTGCTTCTTCGTAGTTCTGATCCATCATAACAGTTATTTCAATCTTTAAAGAGGTATTTCCCACATGAACCACTTCTGCAGAAATGTCTAAGAAGCTTCCAAGCGGCATAGGATGTATAAAGTTTATGTCGTTTACGGCTGCTGTTACTATCTCTGAACGGGTGAAACGTCTTGCAGCAATACCTGCCAGTTCATCGAACCATTCCAGTAATCTGCCTCCATAGAGATTTCCTGCATAATTTGTGTCTGCTGTCATTACAATTCTCGTTGTTTTTACAACAAATGGTTCCATGTGTGTGATACCTCCTGTGTGATCTAATGTTCTTTTTAAAGCTTTCATGAAACAGACTCAATCTCATCGGCGATCCGTTTTCCCATCTCTTTTGTCCCTGCCAGCACCTTTCCTTTATGCCAGATATCGGCAGTAGCAATATTGGCAGCTAAAACCTGACGAATAGAAGGATAAAGATACGCAGTTCCGGTAAGTTCTGTTCCCTCATCGGATATTATATCACCAAAAAGATTGGATGTGACCAAAACATCAAACCGGCCCGGATTGCGTATCAGCTCCATAGCAGCATTGTCAATATATAAATGTTCCAATTCCACGTCAGGAAAATCCTCAGACACATGCTGCACAGTCTGGCGCCAAAGGCGTGAACTGCCAAGAACATTCGACTTGTCCAGATTGGTGACTTTGCCTTTCCGACTTTCTGCCAATTTGAAGGCAGTACGCGCAGTTTTCCTTACGATTGCTTCATTATAGTACTCGTATTCATAAGCTTCCCGTCCTCCGTCACCATTCCCTGGACTTTAGCGGAACAGAAAACTCCCCCTGCAATATCACGGACAAAAGCAACATTCATTCCATGTTCCAGACGTTCAGCCTTTAAAGGAGAAAAACATTTTAAAGAAGGATACATGCATACAGGACGAATATTGGTACTTACCTGCAAAACTTTCCTTAATGCCATAAGAGCGCCTTCCGGCCGCTTATCAAGCGGGCGGTCCTGATACTTTTTCAGTCCTGAATTTCCAAATAATACAGCGGGAACCTGGGTACAGATCTTTACGCTTTCCTGCGGAAGCGGTTCTTTTCCTGCTTCAATGGCCTGAGAGCAGGCTAAAACAGGATACAGCTTTAAATGATGACCAAATCTGCGGCATACTGCCTGAAGCACACGAACTGCCGCTTCCATCATCTCCGGTCCTACACCATCCCCCTGTATTACTGCTGCTTCCAGTTTCATTGTTCCACCATGCCTTTCCGTATCATGTCTTTCCCGTATTTCCTGAGCATTAATATGTAAAACCGCTCCATACCGGAATACCTGTATAAGTTTTTGCCTCTTCTTCCCCGCTTAATACACGGATGGCGCCTGCTGCCAGTGCCTCCATCTCGAACTCGCCTGCCATAACAGTGATCGGAGCGATAAAGGATAACATGCCTAAGTCTTTCTTCTTTCTGCGCTTACCAGCTGCTGCGAACTGTGCAACTGCACCGGTAGGAGTTGCCTTAGATGCCTGGCCGCCTGTATTGGAGTAGATCTCAGTATCGAATACCATTACGTTTACGTCTGCGCCGGAAGCTAATACATGGTCTAAGCCGCCGTAACCGATTTCTGTCAGGTCTCTCTTCCCCAGAAACTTGGCAGTCGGCGAAATGCCTTTATTTTTGCGATATGTACTTGTGCATCTTTATATGTTTTGTGCTGCATTTATAACAGCAATATGTACATATATCATTTAGTTTAACGTGTTAGTAAAACGTTTATCCTTAGCGCAAATAATAGTTTATCGTTTGACATTTGTCAAGCGTTTCAAGAAAAACACAATATTTTTTGTCAGTTTTATATAGTTTAACGTATTACTTATTGTGCAGTTTTTATACAGGAATCATGGCAGCTTTCTTTCCTGCTTGACATAATGTGGGAATCTGGCTTAAGATTGATTTTAGTAAACATAAAACGTATTACGGACGTACTTTTGATATGCATGACAGACATGCCGCCCAGCGGTGACAACAGATAATATATGGAGCAATAAAATAAGACCGCTGTGTTCTATTCATTTTCGCGGTCTTAGAGAATTTAGAGAATAAGGTATAAAGGTGAACATATGGCAACTATAAAAGATGTGGCAAAACAGGCCGGTGTATCCGTTACAACCGTGTCCATTATCATAAATGGAAAATCAGAAGAGAGAAAAATCTCCGCCGCTACCCAGCAGCGGGTTGCACAGGCAATGCGGGATTTAGGCTATCAGCCCAACTTAAGTGCAAGACGCCTGCGCTCCCAGGAAAACGAACGCCCTGTGATCGCATTTTTCTGGCCACTGGACTATCGTGTTTCCATTCTGGCTTCTTTCTTAAATTTCATTCAGATTGAAATTGCCGAATCCGGCTTTGACTGTGAAATGATGATACAGACTTACGAAAATGATAAACTGGAACAGTATGGTTCTGCTTTCTTAAAAAATGGCTACAGCGGTGCCATTATCGGTGCCTGCTCTGCAAAAGACCAGCAGTGGCTTGAAAATATCTGTCCCCGTATGCCAGTGGTGCTGATCAACCGTGTATCCGAGCATTTTTCTACTGTATGCACTGATAATGATGAAGTAGGCCTTATGGCAGCCACAAAGATCCGCCAGAAGGGCTATACCGAGGCAGCCATCTTCACATCCGGCCATTCCTACTTTGCTACCAGCCAGCGTGTCCAGGCATTCATCCAATCCTGCGAACGCCTCGGTATCAAAACAGACGAAAAATACATTCTGAAGGGATCCAGTACACGAAAGGGCGGTTACGAGGTAGGTAAACAGTATGCAGCCCTTAAGGAACCGCCAAAAATGATCTTCTGCGATTCCGATTCCATTGCTCTGGGTGCTTTAAGAGCTTTTCATGAACATGGAATCTCCGTTCCTCAAAATGCAGAGCTGCTCTCTATCGGTATGTTGGATCCGGAAGCTGCTTCCTACCATATACCATCCCTTAGCGTAGTTGAAATGCCAAACAAAGAGATCGGTCAACAGGTTCTGCGCCTGATGAGAAAGAAAATTTTAAACAATGACCTGACACCGGAGCATGTGAACCTGCATGCGAAGCTGGTGTTAAGGGAGAGTTTTTCATAATCCAATAGTAATCCCTTATTTTATGCAGGAGCCATAAACACCGACTCCTGCATTTATTCTACTCATTTCAGAGTAGCTTTATATACCACAATCGTATTTTTCCCTTCTTTTTCATTTTCCCTCTTGACAACCAGACTCTTTTTTAGTATCTTTGTTTTAACGATTTAGTTTAACGTTTGACTTAAGTGTTACACATCCTACTGATTCAAGCTTTGCAGGTTATTGACTTGCACACTTCCCCTTTTGCAAATGCCAAAACCTGCTGTTCTCTGGCCGGTTTGCAGTATCTGGCCCCTCCGGATTCTTTTTTTGATTTCCTGCCGGAACCTGCCATTTTCCAGGTACTGTAAACTGACCAGAGAACAATCTTCAAAAAATCGTTACAGTTCAGCCATGTCTAAACTGTAACACAATAATATATGAAATGTGTGATATTTTGTTCTGGAACAGAAAAAAAGCTCCTGAATTTTCTGCTCCTTCCGGAATCGGAGCAGCAGACTTTGCAGGCGCAGGAACTCCTCTTAAAGTCAACAGTGTAGATTTCCGTGACGGACAGCAGTCACTTTTTGCAACCCGTCTTACCACGGCAGATATGATCCCGCTCTTAGAGCAGATGGATGCAGTTGGATATGACTCCATGGAAATGTGGGGCGGCGCTACTTTTGATGTAGCAGTCCGTTTCCTGAAGGATGATCCATGGGAGCGCGTAAGAACTTTCAAAAAATACGTAAAGAAAACCCCATTAAAAATGGTCCTTCGTGGCCAGAACCTGGTTGGTTACAAAGCATATCCGGATGACGTAGTAGAAGCCTTCATCGCTCAGGCAGCAGAAGCCGGAATTGATGTATTCTTTACTTTCGATGCCCTTCAGGACCTGCGAAACTGCGAAACCGCCTTCAAAGCTATCAAAAAAGCAGGCAAAAAGATCGAAGGTTCCGTTCAGTATAATGTCAGTCCATTCCATACAACAGCAGTATTTGTTCAGAATGCTTTAGAGCAGGAACAGATGGGCGCATCCCTGATGCACGTAGAAGATATGGCCGGACTTATGACACTACAAGCCGCTTATGAGCTGATCACAGCTTTGAAAAAAGCCCTTAAGATTCCGGTACATCTTCACTGCCACTGCACAGGCGGTATGGCAGAAATGGCATATTGGGAAGCAATCCGCGCCGGTGTAGACGGATTGGATGTATGTGTTTCCTCCATGTCCATGGGACCATCCCTTCCACCAATTGAAAGCTATCTGGCTGCCTTAAAGGGAACCAGCAGAGATCCAAAAATCGACCTTGGACAGTTTGCTGATATCAATAAAAAATTTGCCGAACTCCGCCATAAATACGCAGATTTCGGCACAAAATTAGTTGGCGTAGACGTTGGCTGCCTTCAGCACCAAATCCCAGGCGGTATGCTCTCCAACCTGGAAAGTCAGCTTTCCGCCATGAAACTGTATGACCGTCTCCCGGAAGTATTAGAAGAAGCCACCCGTGTCCGTGCCGATATGGGATATCCTCCTCTTGCCACCCCATCCAGTCAGATGTGCGGTGCCCAGGCAACCACAAACGTACTGACCGGCAGCCGCTACGCAATGGTCAGTCGTGAATTAAAAGACTACTGCCGCGGTCTCTACGGACGCCCACCGGGCCCAATTGATCCAACTCTCCTTGAAAAGGCACTTGGAAACGAAAAACCGGCATTTATCCGCCCAGGTGACCAGTTAGCTCCAGGAATGGAAACAGCAAGAGCCGAAGTTGGCGCACTTGCCCGCACCGAAGAAGACGTAGTAACCTATGCCCTTTTCCCGGGTTATGCCCCGGATTTTCTGAAAGCTAAATATGGCCTGCAGTAAATTTGCATAAGTACCCCCTATATCCACTCACGAATTCTACTGCCTGCTGACGCAGGCGGTATGTTCATCAATCGTATTTGAAAGAAGGTATCAAGTTGAAACAGACAGACGAAGCCAAACTGGCTCGCTCCAGAGAGATCCTGGAAGCGTTAAAAGAAGCACGCGGTGGAAAACTTTTAGACTCCCACCGTGTTATGGGAAATGATCCGAACCTGATCAATATGTTCTATCAGCAGTATGTAAACTGCAACAAAAAAGACATCTCTATTCCTAAAAAGTACAGAGAACTGATTGTTATGGCAGTAGGAATCGCAACATCCACCGAGACTACCATGAAAGTTCATGGAAAACTGGCTCTGGAAAATGGCGCTACCATCGATGAAATCTTTGAAGTCATCCGCATCCTGTTCTTCACCTGCGGTGTAACAAAGCTGCTTCCGGCACTTGAAACGCTTGGAGACCTGTTCGAAGCAGTCGATCTGGAAGAAAAATAGCCCCCTCCCGCATAATTATATGCGAAATCAGCGGACGCGCCACTGGCGCCTCCTCGATATGCATGGCAACAAAACAGCTGTCGCCGTACGTTTAAAATATAATCGTACAGCAACAGCTGTTTTTATCGTATTTCATCTCCTACCCGATTTTTCTCTTTAAAGCACCTTGTCCAGGAAGTTCTGTGCACGTTCGCTCTTCGGGTTTGCAAAAAATTCGGCTGGTGCACTGTCTTCTACGATTTGACCATTATCAATGAAGCAGATACGGTTGGATACTTCTCGAGCAAAACCCATCTCATGGGTGACAAGCGCCATCGTTATTCCAGTATGAGCCAGACTCTTAATTACTTCCAGAACCTCTTTCACCATTTCCGGATCCAACGCACTGGTTGGCTCATCAAACAGCATAATCTTCGGCTCCATGGCTAACGCCCTTGCGATAGCAATACGCTGTTTCTGTCCACCTGAGAGTTTACCTGGATAAACGTCTGCCTTTTCGGTCAAACCAACCAGCTTTAACAGTTCCAAAGCTTTTTCTTTTGCCTGAACTTGAGATATTTTGTTGACCTTGACTGGTGCATAAATCATGTTTTCCATGACTGTCATATGCGGAAACAGATTAAAATGCTGGAATACCATGCCGATGTCTTTGCGGATTTTTTGGATATCAGTCTTTGGTGCGGTGATCTCATGCCCTTCAATGAACACCTGACCACTTGTCGGACGCTCTAGCAGATTCATACATCGAAGAATTGTGGATTTTCCGGAACCAGACGGGCCAATGAGAGTTACTACCTGGCTCTTTTCAATCTTTAAGTCAATTCCTTTTAATACTTCGAGCGAACCAAAACTCTTATGGACATTATGAAATTCGATCACTGCGGTTCACCCACCTTTCTATACGACTAGCTACCATGGACAGCAGCATAACCAGGACATAATAAATCACTGCAATCACCAGATACGGTTCGAAAAAACGGAAAGTCAAAACTGTAATCTGATCTGCCGCACGCAGCAGTTCCACCGCCCCGATGTATGAAAGGATGGAGGACTCTTTCAATAAGGAAATCGCCTCATTTACCAGGCTCGGCAGGATATGCTTTACAGCCTGTGGAAGGATGATATCCTTCATCATATCACGGTAGCCAACCCCCAGCGACATAGCTGCCTCATACTGTCCTCGATCAATGGCATTGATTCCGCCACGAAAAATCTCGGAAATATATGCAGCTGAATTTAGCGAGAAAGTAAGAACTCCCGACTGCATCGTAGTCAGCGTCACACCCGTAAGCTGCGGAAGTCCAAAATGCACAATACAGAGCTGTACCAGAAGTGGGGTACCACGGAAAATGGAAGTATAAAAGCTGCCGAACCAGACAAGCGGTCTTATTTTACAGATTTTGACCAGCGCCAGCAACACGCCCAACAAAAAACCAAAAACTGCTGTAATCGCCGTTATCTGTAGGGTTGTCAATGCGCCATGGTATATGAACGGCCAATACTGCCAGACGCTGCTAAAATCAAGTTTCATATGCTCCCCCTTCTTTTGTTTATCAGTCCAGAATGAACTGCTCGTTTAAATGCTCTGCGATAATCTTGTCTAATTCACCATCAGCCATCATCTCTTTCAGTGTGTTGTTAAATGTTTCATAATACGGTGATTCCTTCGGGAAGCCGATTGCAAAGCAGTCATCTGTCTTGTCCAGAAGGCTCATTTTTAACTCTGTATTATTATTCAAAAATTCGGTTGCTCCGGCACCATCAATGATGCAGGCATCTGCACGTTTACTCTTTACTTCCTCGATGCAGGCCGGACTTCCTTGAATACCTACTGCATTTACTTCCGGGATGCTCTCTGCTACCTGCTGGTAGTTGGTGCCGAATACATAGGCCACTGTTTTACCCTGGAGAGAGTCCAGATTCGGATAATCATCCTCTGCACGGTAGACAATCGCATTTCTTGGATAGAAGAAAATTTCGGAGAAATCAAGCGTCTTCTCACGTTCTTCGGTTGGGGCCATACCTCCGCTGCAAAAATCAATTTGACCGGCTTGGATCGCTGCCATCAGACTCTTGAACGGCATATCTACAAACTCAACAGTGCCACCGTTTTTCTCGACAATTGTCTGTACAATATCAATATTCATACCAACATAAGTTTTGCTTCCGTCTGCTCCCATCTCAATCGACTCAAACGGTACAAAAGTGGCAGAACAACCAACCTTCACGGTTTTTCCGGCAAATGGATTATCTGCTGAAACCTCAGCTTCCGTGTTCTCTGCGTTTGTGCTCTCCTCTGCGCTCACTTTAGTTTCAGCTGCAGTGGATGCTGCCGTAGTTTCTTCCTGTTTACTGCTACCACATCCGGTCATAAGGGTTGCTGCCAACATCATACCGGCTACAAAAAGAATATGTTTTTTCATAATTTCAATCCTCCTCATGTATGCATAAATATTCCGGCCAATTATAGCACTTTTATTTTCTTATTTCAACTAAGCAGTTGCATATTATACATAGGTTATTAT
>CAVFER010000076.1:0-10246 GCA_963621525.1 bacterium
CCTGGCAGTCACTGGATTCCAGGGTTCCTGCCATGGCCGGTTTCTTGATCTCCATCTTTCTTTCCTCCTGCTCTTATATTCCAAGCTTTCTTAAAACTCACGAACCCGCGCTATCGCGCTCTACTGCCTGCTACCGCAGGCGGTTCGTTCGTTAATGGCCCAAGAAAAACAAATGTCTGCTTCGCAGCCGCTTGTTTTTCTTTTGGGCTCATTAGTTTAATCCTTTTCTTACACGATTATAATTGATCAGACAGCCTGCTTTGACAATTTTTCTCTCATCAGCAGTCATATCTGCCACATACAGGCTGATCTCTTTTACTGCCTTTGTATCTGCATGGATCACATAAGCCTTGATATCCTTTAAATCGCCGTCCAGAGCTGCTTTTGCACCCGGAACGTAGATGTAGTCGCCTACTTCAAACTCAGGCTCTTCTACCATCTGGAATGGGATCATGCCCCAGTTCATTACGTTGGAACGATAACGCTTGGTTGCATATTCCTTAGTAATGTTTGCAAGTCCGCCGATCACTCTCTGGCAGCTTGCAGCCTGCTCTCTTGCAGAACCATCACCAGGTTTTACAGCGTAGATCATACTTCCGATCTCTGTTTCCATTTCATTTACATTTTCCTGACCGAAAATGGTATGGATAGCATCAAATACTCCATTCAGTTCTGTATCTAACTCAGATGGCTTCTGGCCTGCTGTTCTTGCTTTCTCTAACTTATCTACTGCCTTGCTCTTTCCTACGTATTCAGGATCTCTTCTGGATAATGTAAACTCAGCCAGTCCTAATGGATTGGAACGATAGGAAGAAGTCTCACCAGATGGAATCAGCTCATCGGTCGTGGTCACTTCGTCCATGATCTTGGAGCATACCTTTAAGAGGATGTTGTCTGTTAATGGGCTCATTTCTGGCCAGTCCTTGATATTTGGACCATATACCAGGCTGTCTTCCTCATGAGGTGCGCTGTAACCATTGTATACACGGCGGTCATAAACAGTCTTATCAAAGTTGTATTCAGGAACATCGCCCCAGCAATCTAAGTCGGTAGCTGGTGTAAGGATACCGCCGTTTGCTGCAGTTGCTGCGATAGAACGTGCATCCATTAATGCTACTGCTGACATCTGGCCATTTCCTGGCTTGCTGCCTTCGCGGTTCGGGAAGTTTCTGGTTGTATGACGGATACTTAAACCATTGTGGCAAGGTGTATCGCCTGCACCGAAGCATGGTCCGCAGAATGCGGTTCTGATGATAGCGCCTGCTTCCATCAGGTCTGCGATCAGACCCTTTCTTACCAGGTCGATAAATACAGGCTGGGAAGAAGGATATACAGCCAGTGAGAACTCGCCGTCGCCGCAGCTCTTTCCCTTTAATGCATGAGCTGCTTCTACTACGTTGGTAAAGTTGCCGCCTGCACAGCCTGCGATGATTCCCTGCTGTACTCTTAATCGTCCGTTTTCAATCTTATCAGTCAGTGTAAATGGAGCTCTTCCGCCGCTGACTTTCTCAGCCTCTTTCTCTACGCTTCTTAAGATATCGCCCAGGTTTGCATTTAACTCATCAATTTCATATGTATTGCTTGGATGGAATGGAAGAGCGATCATTGGCTTGATGGTGCTTAAATCTACGTAAACACAGCCATCATAGTAAGCTACATCTGCCGGATTTAACTCTTTGTAAGCATCGCCTCTGCCATGAGCAGTTAAGAATGCCTTTGTATCTTCATCGGTGCGCCAGATGGATGATAAGCAGGTAGTTTCTGTTGTCATAACATCCACACCGTTCCTGTAGTCGGTTGTCATGGAAGCAACACCAGGTCCGACGAATTCCATTACTTTGTTCTTCACATAGCCTTTCTTGAAGACTGCTCCGATAATGGAAAGTGCTACGTCCTGAGGTCCAATGCCAGGTCCCGGCTTACCGGTGAGGTAAATAGCGATCACACCCGGATAAGCTACATCATATGTATCAGATAACAGCTGTTTTACCAGCTCGCCGCCGCCTTCGCCGATTGCCATGGTTCCTAATGCGCCGTAACGGGTATGGGAATCAGATCCTAAGATCATGCGTCCGCAGCCTGCATGCATTTCACGCATGTACTGATGGATAACTGCAATGTGAGGCGGAACATAAATGCCTCCGTACTTCTTTGCTGCAGAAAGACCAAACATGTGGTCATCTTCGTTGATGGTTCCGCCTACTGCACAAAGGGAGTTGTGGCAGTTGGTCAGTACGTATGGCAGTGGGAATTTTTCCATTCCGGATGCCTTTGCTGTCTGGATGATACCAACGAATGTGATATCATGGGATGCCATTGCATCGAATTTAAGTTTTAAGTGCTCCATATCTCCTGAAGTGTTGTGAGCACTTAAAATAGAACAGGCCATTGTGCCTTTCTTTACCTCTTCTTTATCTGCTGCTTTTCCTGTAAGAGCCTGCACTTTTACTGCCTCAGACTCCGGTACAATCTCAGTTCCGTTTACAAGATAGATGCCCTCATCATATAACTTTACCATAATGTTCTTCTCCTGTTCTGTTATTATTTGCTGAGTTGTTTTGTTTTTCTTTCTGAACTAACTATACACCTCTTTACATTTATAGGCAAATACTATATATATAATAACAGGTATATATATTTACCTATGTAACAAGTCCAAAGGAAAAACAAGCGACACCGCAGGCAGTAAAGCGCGTGTTCGCGAATACACACCGCCAAGGAGGTTCCCTATGACCAGCCGTGAATTAGAATACATAAAGACAGTAGCAGATGAGAAAAGTATCTCCTCCGCTGCCAGAAAACTGTACATTGCCCAGCCATCCTTAAGCCAGTCTTTACAGCGGATCGAGGATAATTTAGGCGCAAAACTTTTTAACCGCACGCCTTCCGGCCTGACTCTCACTTATGCAGGTGAACGGTGTTATCAAATGGCCTGTCAGGTTCTTAAGATATACAGTGATTTTGAGACAGAGATCAGCGATATCAACCAAGTAAAAGCCGGTCGTATTGTAATGGGGATCACCAATCATTTAGGTACTGCCATCCTTCCGGAGGTACTGCCGGAATTTAAGAGAAACAGTCCATCCATTGAATTGGAGATACTAGAAGACAATACAGGGAATCTGGAAGCAAACCTTCTTACCGGTGCTATGGATTTTGCTCTGCTCCATGCTCCAAAACAGGCTCCTAATCCTTTGCTGGATTATGAGTTTCTGTCAGAGGATCCTTTTGTCATCGCTCTTGCAGCAGGTCATCCCCTGATCGAAAAGGCAAAAGAAAAACCGGGCTATCTTTTCCCGGTCTTAGATGTTCGTTTATTAAAAAATGAACCTTTGATCCTTTTACACCCACAGCAGCGCATCCGTCACGTAGCGGATGCTATTTTAGCAAAAGCAAAGGTAACACCCAATATCGTGCTGACTATAAAGAATTACGAGACAGCCCAGCGTCTGGCTGGTCAGGGCATTGGCATTACTTTTCTGCCTATGGATTACGCTGCTCTGACCTATGCCGACCATCCGCCGGTGCTTTTATCCATTGATGAGTCCTACAGCCCCAGCTGGGATTTAAGCATCGCTACCTTAAAAGGGGGATTTTTGTCCAGGGCTGACCAGTATTTTCTGGAACTGGTGCGCCAGAGTTTTTCACAGGCGCCTGACAATGAGTGATCAATAATTGTTACGGTTCCTACATTGCATGATCAGCAACACAGTTTGCTATTTTCTTACGTATACCATACCATCCATGATCCTTCTTGCAGTTCTCTGTACTGCAACACCTGGAAGGACTAATTCTCCATTTTCTTCTTTCAGGTCCGGATACATGGTCATAACACCGCTTGGATGGCCGATGCGTACATTGGTCTTTCCTTCTTCCGGCTTTCCAAGCTCTTCATACAGCAGACTTCCTTTTAAGAAAGATGCTACGGAAATGGAGCTGGCTGAAGTCAGCGGGCATGCCTTGTGGCACTTAAATACAGAGATCACACGGGCGCAAACGTCCATATCTTCTGCATTTACCTGCTGTCCTGCAATATCCACATAGCTTTGTGGCTTTGTGAAAAATCCTACTTTTGGCACTGCAGGGCTGTTTGCAGTTGCATCCTCTAAATCCTTTGCAAAGCCCATTTTGCAGCAGGCTGCACCGCGGATCTTCTCTAATAATTCGCTGGCTGCCTGGTTGCTGTTTACCTCTTCCGGCAGTTCACGGCCTGTAAGTCCGATATCTTCTGCGCGAACCAGTACCATTGGGTTAGATACATCCAGAATGGTTGCCTCAATAGGACCAAATTCCGGGATATCCAGCACATCCTTTGGATTTCCTGTCGGAAGAAGCTTTCCTGTCTTTGCGCCTGCAGGATTTAAGAAATTAACCTTCAGTTCTGCAGCCGTTCCGTCTACACCTGCAATGGCACAGTCTCCATCCTGTGCAAAAGTTTTTGTCTCAGGATCAATCGGAACGGTCACATTGATATATTTATCTGTATTCCTGTTTAACATACGTACAGTAGTAATAGGTTCAACAATATCTACCATTCCTTCTTCTACTGCATAAGGTCCTACTGCTGCTGTCATATTTCCGCAGTTGGACTTATAATCTACCTGGCTCTTGCCTACAATAACCTGGCCCACCAGATATTCTACATCTACGCCCGGCTCTTCACTCTTCCATACAATAACGATCTTGTTGTTGGAAGATACAGTACCTCCAAGACCGTCGATCTGCTTTGGATCCGGGTCACCCATACACTGTAAGAAAATGTTATCCCATTCTTTTCTGTCCTCTGGGAGATCTTCTTTATGAAACATACAGCCTTTGCTGGTACCTCCACGCATAAATACTGTTTTAAATTTTCTCATGTTTCTTCCTTCTTTTCCAACTTCTAATACCCCCCAATATGTCATAGGATCTGCACATTGGGGGACTTGCTATTTTCTTTTTATATTCAATTAATGCTTATTTCAGCTTTTCAATGGTTTCAATAATATAATCGGTATATTCCTTTGCACTTGCATCCTCTGTAAAAGTAGTCAGTACTACTTTCTTCTCTGTAGTACATACATCCAGTGCCTTCTCCAGAAGGACTTTCTTGTCTGCATAGCCAATATGAGCTAACATCATGCCGGCTGCACGGATCAGAGAGCTTGGATCTGCGTACTCGCCTCTGCCATGGCTCATCAGATAAG
The DNA here is from genome assembly GCA_963621525.1 of bacterium. Classification (GTDB taxonomy): domain Bacteria; phylum Bacillota; class Clostridia; order Lachnospirales; family Lachnospiraceae; genus Enterocloster. The sequence goes on from CAVFER010000076.1 coordinate 5,187, forward strand.
GTGCTGTTCCATGGATTGCTTCAAACATGGCATATTTATTACCAATATTGGAAGAAGACGCCGTTCCCAGACCACCCTGATGCTCTGCTGCAATATCTGTTACAATATCGCCATAAAGGTTTGGAAGTACTACTACCTCAATTCCCTTGTTAAACTCAGGATCCAGCATCTTAGCACACATAGCATCTACTAAACGCTCCTGAATCTCAATCTCCGGATATTCTTCGCCTACCTTGCGCACTGCTTTAATAAAGTTTCCGTCAGCCAGCTTTACGATATTTGCCTTTGTTACAATGGTCACATTCTTCTTTCCATTCTTTCTTGCAAACTCAAAAGCAGCTCTTGCAATACGTTCGCTTCCCTGCTTTGTCTGTACCTTAAAGTCTACTGCCAGGTCTTCATCTACCTGGATACCCTTATTGCCCCAGATATATTCACCTTCAATATTCTCTCTGAAGAAAGTCCAGTCAATGCCCTTGTCCGGGATACGGATAGGACGGACAGCAGCAAACAACTCCAGGCCGCGGCGCAGCAGGCTGTTAGCAGATACCAGGTTTGGCCATGGCTCACCAGCTCTTGGAGTTACCATCGGTCCTTTGATGATAACATCACATTTTTTGATCTCTTCAAATACATCATCTGGCAGACTCTGAAGCTTTGCAGCTCTGTTTTCAATGGTCATGCCCTCAATATGGCGCAGTTCTACTTTGCCGGAAGCGATCTCATCAGGGATCAGTGCCTTGAGCACCCGTACTGCCTGCTCCATGATGATAGGACCAATGCCGTCGCCTGGAAGAATACCTACTACGATCTTATCCAACTTTGAAAAATCTTTTACTTCCGTATCCTGTTTCATGCGTTCGATCCGTTCAAACTCAGACTGGATCAGTTCCCCAAATTTTTCCTGTGCCTGTGAAATAGCGCTCATTTTTCCTTCTCCTTTTCTTTGAAATGACTTTAAGTTAATTTTTAATGATTGTATGTGTATGATACCAGGGTCCCAAGTTCAAAAATCCTCCTGCAAGCAAGCTTGCGTCGGATTTCCGACCTTTCGACCCTGGTATCATATTAATACAAAAGTGATGATAGGTAAAATACATTACATACCAGTTTCTATATAGGTAAAATGCAACGTTATTTTCCAGAAATTTCCATATATTTCCTTATTCCAGACATTCTTTTAATGTGCGCAGAAATTCCCTGGAAGCCCTTGAAAGTTTCTCATCCGGGAGATAAGCAGTTACCAGTTTCCAAGAAGCCCCCAGTTCCTTCTCCAAAGGATAGCACATCAGTCCCTCTGTTCCGGAATACAGGGTCATATAAGATTTCGGCAGAAAGGTCGCTCCCATTCCTGCAGCGCAAAGACGCTTGGCTGTCTCCATACTTTTCGTAGTGCAGCAGATATCCGGCCTGATCCCAGCCTTCTTTAAGATCTCATCTGCCACCTGGCGCAGTTTCTGACGGCTCGCAACCATAACAAAGGGAAGTTTTTTTAACTGCTTTAAATCATCTGCATTTAAGATCTTTCCTACCGGCAGTGATATCTGTGAACGGAAAGCTTCCGGTACTGCCAGATAAAAGGGATCCTCGGAAAATTCTTCGTAACGTACAGCTTCCAGTGCCTTCTGGAAATGAAGGATACAAAAGTCTACTTTATGTGACAACATCATTTTTTCCAGTTCCTGAGAATTGTTTTCACGGATAAACACCTTTACACCCGGATATCGTCTGCGAAACACAGGAACTACTACCGGCAGTATACAGGCTCCAAGATTCATCGGAATCCCAATGGTCACAGTTCCTTTTTTCAGTTCCCTGTACTCTCCCAGTTCATCCCTCATTTCTTTCCAAAGTTTCCAGCTTTCCTCTAACTGGTCTAAAAGCTGTGTACCTTCCCTTGTTTCCCCTGCTCCGTTTCGGTCTCTCTGAAAGATCTTAAAGCCAATTTCTTCTTCCACCTCTTTTAATACCTGGCTTAATGAAGGCTGGGCGATAAAAATGGTCTCCGCCGCCCCGGTAATACTTCTGTTTTCCCGGATACATAAAAGATAGCGGATCTCATTTTCCGACCACGATCGGTCTTTGCCTATTTTCTCCAGTGTTTTTAAAATCTGTTCTCCATAAGAAAGCACGGTATCTCCCTCTGAAGTGGGGACCATTCCTTCCCGTATCCTGCGAAACAGCTGACAGCCCAGTTCATTTTCCACACTTTTAAGTCCTCTTGTAAGAGCAGAAGGCGTCCTGTCCACGCAGACCGCAGCACCCCGAATAGAACCAGTCCTTGCAATCTGTCTGATAAAAATAAGCTGTTGTTGGTTCATATGGTCCTCCTTCTGGTTTATGTACTCCCTAAATCTTTCCTGTACCCTATTTTACCATACATTGTTCTATCTTCCCAGACTTGTAAAAGAATGTGCCTTTTTGTGTATACCAGGGAGTTCCAACGGAATTTCCTAGTATACACAAAACAGGCGTATCTTCCTGTTTGGAAAGAATACGCCTGTTTTTATGTATAATGTATGCGTTTTTATTCAGCTACTGCCTTAAATGCCTCATCCAGATCTTCGATGATATCGTCAATGTTCTCAGTACCGATAGAAAGACGGATTGTGTTCGGGTAGATACCCTGCTCTTTCAGTTCTTCTTCCGTCAGCTGTGCATGAGTAGTAGAAGCCGGATGGATAACCAAAGACTTCACATCTGCTACGTTTGCAAGTAAGGAGAACATTTCCAGATTGTCAATGAAATCCTTCGCCTTCTGTGCATCGCCCTTGATCTCAAAGGTGAAGATAGAACCGCCGCCATTCGGGAAGTACTTCTTGTACAGTTTCTGCTGCTCTGGATCATTGGATACAGATGGATGATGAACTTTTTCTACCTGTGGATGGTTGTTTAAGTACTGAACTACCTTCAGTGCATTCTCCACATGACGCTCTACACGAAGAGATAATGTCTCAAGTCCCTGCAGGAAGAAGAATGCATGGAATGGAGAAAGAGTTGCACCGGTATCACGAAGTAAGATAGCACGGATCTTGGTAACAAATGCTGCAGGACCTGCTGCCTTTACAAAACTTACACCATGGTAGCTTGGGTTTGGCTCAACTAAGGACGGGAACTTGCCGCTTGCTTCCCAGTCAAACTTACCGCTGTCTACGATCACACCGCCGATGGTAGTTCCATGTCCACCGATGAACTTGGTTGCGGAATGTACAACGATATCTGCACCGTATTCGATCGGACGTACCAGGTATGGAGTTGCAAATGTATTATCCACTACCAGTGGAATCTTATGTGCATGTGCGATCTGCGCCAGTTTTTCAATATCAACTACATCAGAGTTTGGATTTCCTAAGGTTTCTACGTGGATAGCTTTGGTATTTTCCTGGATTGCTGCCTCAACCTGCTCGTAGTTGAATGGATCTACGAAAGTAGTCTTGATGCCGTACTCCGGAAGAGTGTGAGCAAACAAGTTATAAGTACCACCGTAAATGTTCTCAGCTGCTACAATGTGGTCACCGGCATGTGCCAGGTTCTGGAAAGTATATGCGATCGCTGCTGCACCAGAAGCGACTGCTAAAGCTGCAACGCCGCCTTCCAAGGCTGCAATTCTCTTTTCAAATACATCTTCTGTCGGGTTGGTCAGACGGCCGTAAATGTTTCCTGCATCGGTCAGTCCAAATCTTGCAGCTGCGTGATCGCAGTTGCGGAACACATAAGAAGATGTCTGGTAAATCGGTACAGCTCTTGCGTCAGTTACCGGATCCGGCTGCTCCTGTCCTACATGAAGCTGTAATGTTTCAAATTTGAAGTTTCTTTCATTGTAAGATTTCTTTCCCATGTTATCGTCCTCCTAAATTAAAAATGCATCAGGCATTTACCTACTGTTTTTGTTTGTTTTTGTTTATGGTCAAATAATAACACGGCTTTTTTCATCTGTCTAATACACAAAAAAAAGAGCCCGCTATAGTTTTTACCTATAGCCCGGTACAATGCTCTGCATTTTTATATTTTCGGATTTCATCCAGATATTTCTTTCCCAATGGACTGATGGCCACACCTTTGCGGCAGAGATACCCAATGGTCATTACCTCATCAGACTCCAGAGGCACAGCACAGTAATCACCGCCATTTAACTCTTCACAGATAATACCGGAACAAAGAGTATACCCATTTAACCCCTTCATCAGATTTAACATGGTAGCCCGGTCATTGGCGCGGATCAGCTGCTTATATTCATAGGTAGAAAGAACCTCTTCGGCAAAATAGAAGGAGTTATTATTTCCCTGGTCAAAAGCCAGACATGGATATGGCTGCAGGTCATCCATCGCAACAGAAACTCTGGAAGCCAGCGGGTTTCCTTTCCACATATAAGCATAGATCCCGCAGTCAAGAAGCCTGTGAAACTCCAGTCCAAACTCTGTAAAAAGCTTGGTCAGCACTTTTCTGTTAAAATCATTGAGATATAAAATGCCGATCTCACTTTTAAAGTTTTTCACATCTTCGATCACTTCATAGGTTTTAGTCTCATGGACTGCAAACTCATATTTATCCATTCCAAACTGGCGCACCATTTCCACGAATGCCTGAACAGCAAAAGAATAATGCTGCATGGACACACTGAATTTCTTGCGCACATTCTCTTTTTCAATGTATTTGGATTCGATCAGGCGATACTGCTCTACTACCTGTCTGGCATAACCTAAAAATTCCTCTCCTTGCGGTGTCACAGTAATGCCCCGGTTTGTACGCTTAAAAAGCTCTATACCGATCTCATTTTCCAGCTCTTTAATAGACGCTGAAAGGCTTGGCTGTGTGATGAACAGACTGCGGGCCGCTTCATTCATGGATTTTGTATCTGCCACTGCAATGGCATATTTCATCTGCATTAAGGTCATAAATGGAAAACTCCTTTGTAGTCAGCATGTATCTTTTTTGTAGTTCTGGTTTTCATTTTATGACAACCAGATAAGGTTGTCAACGCTGCTAGGATTCAATCTCTGTTATGGAAACGTTCGCTTTTCTTCTGTTTGAAAAGAAAGAGAGAAAAAAACAGAAAAGGG
>CAVFER010000077.1:0-1379 GCA_963621525.1 bacterium
TCCAAGCTGCGTCCTTCTCTCGTACATTCTTGGGAAGATCTCATAAACCATGTCAAGAAGTTCCTTGTCTCTGGAGGCAGGTCTTTTACGGAAAAATGTTCCAATTTCCAAATTTTTCTCCACCGTGACATCCACAAATATTTTTCGTCCCTCCGGAACCAGAGAGATCCCCATAGGTACGATCTCATGACTCTTTCTGCCTACGATCTCCTGCCCCTTATATTGGATGCTTCCGCTCTCGATATTTACCATTCCCAGGATTGATTTCATAAAGGTGGACTTTCCCGCACCATTTGCACCAAGAAGAGAAACAATCTCTCCTTTTTTCACTTCCAGACTGATTCCTTTCAGAGCCTTGATATTTCCATAGGCGGATACAAGATCAGTGACTTTTAACATTGTCTCTGCCATATTAATCATCGCTCCTTCCCAGATAAGCTTCAATTACATCCGGATTACTCTGGATCGCTTTTGCATCACCATCGGCAATTCTGCGTCCAAAACTGATCACCGTAATGTTTTCAGAGATCCCCATTACCAGTTCCATATCATGCTCTACCAGGAGCACGGCTAAATGATACGTGTCACGGATCTTATGGATAATGTCTACCAGTTCTTTTTTCTCCTGAGAGTTCATACCTGCTGCCGGCTCATCTAGCAGCAAAAGCTTTGGACCGGTTGCCAGTGCACGGCCAATCTCAAGAAGCCTCTGGTGTCCATAAGGAATGCTTCCGGCCGGTGTGTCTTTTACGTCTTCCAATCCAAGAAATCGCAGGATCTCAAGGCTCTTTTGCCGACATTCCTCTTCTTCCCGGCGGCATTTCCCCGGTTGAAAGATTACATTGATCATCCCTGTCTTTGTCTTGCAGTGGAAACCGGTCATAACATTATCAAGAACACTGGATGATTTGAAAAGCCGGATATTCTGAAAGGTCCTGGCAATTCCTTTTTTCACTATCTGATGAGGCTTTTTACCGCAAATACTTTCTCCATTAAAGATCACGTCTCCCGATGATACCTGGTAAGCACCTGTGATCATATTAAATACCGTAGTTTTTCCTGCACCATTGGGGCCGATCAAAGCACAGATCTGATTTTCGCCAACTGTAAGATCCACTCCGTCTACTGCGGTCAGGCCGCCAAATTTCTTCGTTACGCCCTTTAATTCAAGAATTGCCATGATCTCACCCCTTTCCATTTTCAGTAACGACTAATCTACCTGCTTTATGCTTCTCCCAGAACATCTTGATATAAGGATACAGTCCACCAGGGAACCGAAGGATCACGACCAGAAGGATCAAACCGTATACAACCAATCGCCAGTCTCCAAGGAATCTTAATATTTCCGGAAGCACCTGCATGATAATACCACCCAGCAC
>CAVFER010000077.1:1416-7140 GCA_963621525.1 bacterium
GTCCTGTTACAGTGCCGAAACCACCAACGATCGCAGTCCACAAAATAACACTGGAAACATTGTTGGTGAAAGTATCCGGACTTACATATTTGATCATCATTGCATACAGACAACCTGCAATACCGCAGTAAACTGCACTTAGTACAAATGCACGTATCTTGTAAGTGGTAACATCAATACCTGTCAGTTCAGCAGCTTCATTATCTTCACGGATCGCTATGAATGCACGGCCGGTTCTGGTATGTACCAGTATATTCTGATAAAGAAGACACAGGATCACAAATATCATGATCAAAAAATAATATTTTTTCAGAGTATCAAATGCAAATCCAAAAACCACCGGGCTTTCAATTCCAAGGATTCCCGCTGTACCATTTGTAACCGGAGTCCAGTTGATCATCACGATACGGACAATCTCACCAAACCCCATAGTCAATAACGCCAGATAAGACCCCTTTACCTTCAATGCCGGAACTGCCAGGATCACACCAAAAATACCTGTCATCAACATAGAGCCGATCAAACACAGGAAGAACTGGGCGCCCATCCGGGTATTCATCAAAGCAGCTGTATAAGCACCGATCCCAAAGAAAGCCGCCTGCCCTAAAGAAAGCTGTCCGGTAAAACCAGTCAGCACGTTGATACCTGTGCCGAGAATGATATAGATACAGATCATATTGATGATCTGCATAATATACATATTCGGAGTCAAAATCGGGATTAGAATGATAATTGCTGCAAGAAGCAGGATTTTTACGATTTGATTATTTTTTGTCTTTTCCATATTCCCCACTCCTTTACAGTTTATTTTCAATCTTTTTGTTCAACAGTCCGGTCGGCTTCACAAACAGAACGATGAACAGGATAATAAAGGAAAAAGCATCTCTGTATGCAGTGGAAATATAAGCTGCACCCACAGCTTCCACAACTCCCAGGATCACGCCTCCAAGGAGCGCTCCCCACAGATTTCCGATACCTCCTAAGATTGCTGCTGCAAACGCTTTCATTCCGATCGTAGCACTCATATCTACTCTGGCATAGGTCAGAGGTGCGATCATGATACCGGCAACTGCAGCCAGAGCAGCACTGATACCAAAAGTCAAAAACCTCATGTAAGAAACATTTACTCCCATCATGGCTGCACCCTCTGGATCAGAGCTGGCAAGCTGCATACATTTTCCAACTTTTACTCGTGTAAAAAACAGATGCAGACCGGTGATGATTGCAAGAGAGATTAAAATAATACCAATACTCTGAGGGGTGATGTTAAAATTACCGATCTTGATCAGTTTTTCCGGAAACATACTCGGAAAAAGCTGTGGGCTGGTCCCCCAGATAACCATACCTGTATTACGAAGCACGTAGGATACACCTACCGTTGCGATCAAAAGATTCACGAAAGATGAAAACTTGACCTTACGAAGAATGATCCGTTCCAACAGGAAACCAAGAACTGCCGCACAAATAATACCTAACAGTATTGCAACATAAAACGGGATGCCGATCTGAATAAAGGTCAGCGTGATAAACGTGCCAACCATCATTATATCTCCATGGGCAAAATTCAGCATTCCCAGAGATTTATATACCATCGTGACGCCCACTGCCATCAGTGCATACAGGCTGCCGTTCGTCAGACCATTTAATATCTGCTGAAAAAGCATTTATGTAACCTCCCATCTGTATCAGTTCTTTATGATTTTGTGCTCTCCATTTTCAATTGTAATGATCAGCAGCTCTTTTTCCATACGACCATTTTCATCAAAAGTGGTAACACCTGTTACACCATCCCAGCTGGTGGAACCTATATACTCATTCAGGATTTCACCATTTTTGTAATCTTTTCCATCTGCGATACAACGCTCCACTGCATCCTTGATCATATATACTGCATCATAAGATTGAGGTGCATTCTGGTCATATCCTTCACCGAAAAGTTCTGTGTACTTTTTATCAAATTCCTGTACTTTTTCATCCGGGTTTGCAGCATCAAAAGCTGTATCGATCATGATGCCTTCCACTGCTGCTCCGCCTAAGTTGGTCAGTTCCGGAGAATTATAACCCTGTCCGATCACCGGATAGCTGATGCCATACTGCTGCATCTGCTTGCAGATCATAGCAACCTCTGTGTGATAGCCCCAAAAAATAAAGAAATCCGGATCTGCTTTCTGCATTTTTCCAAGAACAACTGAAAAATCTGTGTCACCTGCATTGTAAACTTCGCTATCTGCCATAGTCAGACCATAGTCACCACATACACTATCGGCAATTTTATATCCGCCTGTTCCGAAATCAGAAGACTCATAGAGAATCGCAAAAGTCTTTGCCCCCTTTTCTCCTGACATGTACTTCATGATATTGCGCATATGAAGCTCGTCTGTGGCCGTCATCTGATAAATATAAGCATTGCCGCTCTGTGTAACTGCCACATTTGAAGAAGCAGGTGTGATCTGTGGGATTTTGGCGGCCTTGGTGATCTCCATATTTGCCAGTGTACAGGAAGAAGCCTGAGCACCAATCACCGCATTTACCTTATCTTGTTCTACCAGTTTCTGCATAGCCGTAACAGAAGTTGCCGGAACGCCTTCATCATCTACTTCCGCAAGCACGATCTGGATTTCCCCATTGATACCACCAGCCTCGTTAATTTCATTCACTGCCATTTCAGTCGCATTTTTCAGGATCTGTCCGGATACTGCTGAAGAACCGGACAAAGGACATACCAGACCAAGTGTAAAAGATTCACCCGATACCGCTGTTGCCGTTCCCGCTGCAGTTGTTGTCTGTTGAGCTGTCGTTGAAGTTGAAGATCCGTTTGCTCCGCACCCGGCCAATGCCCCTGCCACTAAAAGTGCAATTCCCCATGTTGCTGCCTTTTTCATTTTTCTCTTCTCCTTTCATGTTACCCCATTTTTTCCTGATTGAAGATCTGCTTGGGCTGTCAGAGCTCCTCCTGAACATTTTCATGTTCTCTCGAAGGACCTCTTAGATATGCCTTTTGACCTTGTTAACAGCCCAAACCGTTACGGTTCATGTGTTGCATGACCGGTAACCCCATGCATGCTTATCTGCACTATGCCGTTTAAACATGCTTGCCGCATTGCTTTACGACCTATTATACAGCAATGCGGCAAGCACTGCCATTATTTAGCAATTTCTGCGGTGATCTTCAGAAATTCGTCAATATCTGCATAAGTATGGCAATGTAAAGGTGAAATACGCACGATACCATGCTGATTGATAGAATTTACCTGACGTGCAGAGTATAAACTTGCATCTGTACGCTCATGTACGATCACACCCTTTGCCTCATAAGCTCTAGAAGCCTGTTCACAAGTCAGCTTATCAAATACGATTGGAACGATCAGATCCCTCTCTGTCAGATCATCCATATCAACGGCTACTTTTACGCCGTCGATCTCCAGAAGTCCCTTTACCTCATCTGAACCATGCAGCAACCGGTACAGCAATGCCCGCTCATGGAGCATGATCCTGTTCATTCCTTCTACGTACAGGTCTCTTCTGTTCTCGGTATCATTGAATTGCTTACCGATCCAGCATACATAATCAAATATTGCACTGAGCATTGCGTACATTCCCGGTGCACATCCTCCCATTTCCCAGTTGCTCTGTTTTTCGCGGATCAGTTTTCTATGAGGCAGATTCATCACTCTCTCAGAGAGCCAGCCTACGCCTAATCCTCTTGCACCGCCAAATTTATATGGAGCAAAATTCACACAATCAAGTCCCCATGCTTTCATATCTGTTAATCCATGAGGTGTATGCTGTACAGAATCACAGATGATGTACAGATCTGGCTTGATCTTTCTTGCTTCTCTGGCAATTGTTTCAATATCCAGGATACCTCCGGTAATATTAGAAGTCATGATCACGCTTAACAGACAGGTATCTTTATCGATCAGCTTTACCACATCCTCCGGTCGAACAATACCCGTTCTTGGATCCGTCTGAGCTACTCTCAACTCTTTTCCATACTTCTCCGCCGGGATCTGGCAGCCGTCAAATGCAGAAGGATGTTCCAATGCAGTAGTAACCACGTTGGTCCCGGGTACATTTGCGATGATTGCTTCAGATACATCAAAAACTATGATAGAAGCTGTCATGGATGTTGCAATGCAGCCACCTTCTGCATTGAACATAGTAGAAATATCTTCACATGCCTGAGCACGCAGCGAGTCAAGATAATCAGAAGCAACTCCACCATGACCGCCGCAGTTTGGCAGATCATCTACCTTCTTAAATGCATCACTGGCTGCCTTTAAACGGAAAGAACCACCGGAGTTATCAAAAAACAGTCTCTTTTTATTTGTAAAGGGATCGACGTCAACGTGATGATATTTTTCACGAATCTGTGCTGTTAATTCAGCCGGCATAAGCTGACCATTCTTGATCATATCGCTCATTTCTATTTCCTCTCTTTTTTTAGAAAAATTAATCTAACAATTGTATTTTATCAGCTCACTTTGCATGTAATATGTTTCAATCAAACACTACCTGGCCATGATCAAAGATCACCTTTCCATCCAATTCAATGGTAGGATCTTTAAACATCATATCTATATGTAAAATAAAGTCCTGATTATCTGTCTCATTATTGCCAAGTGCTACATGTACATACCCGCTGCATCCTTCATCTTCCAGCATTCTTCCGCAAAGAGATGCATCTGGATTCAGGCCAATACCGATCTCACCTACACGATACATTCTCGGGTCATAAACTTTAGCCAGTTCTGCTGCAAATCGTTTTGCTTCTTCACCGCCTTCGATCTTGGTCACGAAGCTGTTCTCTACATAAATTGTAATCGGTTCTTTCAAAACGCCCATAGCAGGATGTGTGATACTGCCATCTACAACGATCTTGCCATGTGCAGTTCCCGGAATTGCGCCGGAAGCCATTTCAATATCTGGCGGTGAACAAGTCTCGCCCGGGTTTCTTACCATTCCGTACTGTGGGAAAAGCTTATGTCCCTTTATACTGGCATAATAGTCCGTACCTGCTTCGCTGGTAATATGGACCTGATCTCCATCTTTCATGCTTTTTAATAACTGATCAACATACTTTTTATCTGCCTCAAAATCAGTGTAAAGTCCGCCTTTCTCTAGCATTTCAAGACTATAATCACAGCAGTTCAAATCTCTGGCACCTGCAGCACACGCGTCTCTTCTGGCATGGCTGTGTGACAATGAAAACTTGGTGGCACGAAATATTACGTCCGCTTTTAACATTGCTGCTGCAACCAGATCCGTCGGCTCCTCTCCGTGCATCTTTCTCGGTTCCATCATAACCATTGTTTTGTTTGGAAACTCTGCCGCTGCATCCCACAAGGCCATACCGATCTCAAGACTGTCTGTATCCGTTACGATCAGAATATTTTCCTCCGGCTGACAATTTCCGCAGACAGTCAGCAGACGTCTGCATGCTTCATAAATTTTCTTTGCCATTTTGAAAGCTCCTTTCTTGTGCTTCACCTTTTACATTTTCATATATAACAGAGGCATCGCCTGTTGTTATCCCTTTGGCAGTCCACTTAGGTCTCATCACTTAGTTTATGTTTTCTCAGTTACTCGTGTAACTTCCGTTCAAAAAAAATATATCTTTCATTTTCCTGTGAGCTCATGGACTTATTTTCTAAAATAATCGCATATTTAATTTTGTTTTTGTTTGTTTTTTCGGTTGTCTTCCCGGTGTGGGATAGGAGGAGC
>CAVFER010000077.1:7160-9713 GCA_963621525.1 bacterium
ACGTTTTTTTACTCGTGTAAATACCTTTTTTAGAAAAGTGTGCGTTTTTCCCGCACACCCGAAAACTTTTTTTACACTATGTCGTTTCCCTCATGGCCAGTGACACTTCAACCAGCTGGTCCTGCGGATGCCCCCCGTTCATAAGGCTGAGCATAGTGTCCACCAGTCTCTGGGAAAATTCTTCTTTTGAAAAATCAACCGTAGTAAGCCTTGGCGTCAGCATTTCTGACAGATATGTGTTGTCCATACCGATCACAGCTATATCATCCGGGACTCTCAATCCAAGGCGTTTCATATACTGCATAATATGTCCGGCCAGATAATCATCTCCCGCTATGATTGCAGTGGGGCGCTCTGATTGTTTCCCTGAAAAAAGCATATCAAACAAAGAGGAGCATATTGAATCCAGGGAATCTGTATTTTTGCAGACCAGAGTTTCATCATAAGTCAGTCCGTTTGCTTCCAGCGTTTCTTTATACGCTTTCTCACGATATCCTTTTTTCAGATTCATATTGTAGCGCAGAGGCGGAGCAAGAATAATCTTTTTATGCCCTCTTGCAATCAGATAGCAGATCACCTTTGCAATCCCTGCATAGATATCCGGCGCAACTGTTACAATATTCGCTTCCAGAAAACTGTAATCTCTTGTCCTATAGAGTACAAGAGGGATTCCTGCTTTAGCGATTACATTCAGCTGGCTGGCCGTATAGCGGTTAGACAACATAAATACTCCGTCAAATCTTCCCTCTATGAGCATTCTGATAAAATCGTCACTGTCACGGCTGTAACAATGAGACACAAAATAGTTTCTGTCCATAAATTTCTTTTCTGCTATCTCCAGCCAGTCATTACGCAGGTTATCACATACAAATGCGATCTGCATAGAACGATTGGTTTTCAGGCTTCTGGCATACAGATTCGGCGTATAATTCAGTTCCTCTATGGCTTTTTTTACTGCAAGGGTTTTTTCTTCGCTCACATTCTTTGTCTGGTTGATCACATAGGATACCACCGCCGGTGAAACACCTGCAAGTTTTGCAACGTCATTTCTTGTAATTTTCTTTCCCATTTTCCCCTCCTTATATTCTATATGTTCATGATCCGCTCATTCTCCTCCAAAAATAGCGCCTTACTCATAGACTTCGTCCCATGCGGATACGGATATTTCTTAAAAGTTGTGCTGCATGAGACACAAGTATGATCCCCAGCGCAATAGCTCCGGCTTCCGTCATCACCTTGTTCAGCGAGTTTCCAAACTCCGTATAGAGCCCCTGTACCAGATAATACATTGTATAATACAGATCTGCACCGGGAATTTCCGGGATCAAAATCGGCACCAGCAATAAGATCACCGGTGTTTTTATGACCCGGGCCAGTATTTCACTGAAAGCAGTGATAAAAAGTCCCGATACAAACAAGGCGACAAATAAACTGCAGCCTCCTCCTTTGCATACAAGATACACTGACCATCCGGCTGCACTTCCAGCTGCGATCACAAAGAGCTTTCTGTCATAAATTCCAAACAATACTGCAAAACCTATCGAGCCTAAAAGCCCCATAAATGTTTGAATTACATAAAACGCCATATTACGCCTCCGAACAGAACTCCCAGAGCAAATCCCATTGCCACTGAAATTGCTTTCATCAATGCTTCACTCATGTTTAACAATCCACTTATCATATCTCCGCTGATCATATCTCGAAGAGAATTCGTCAGCTGTATCCCCGGGATCACCAGCATGATATTTCCAATCATGATCTTATCCGGATGAGTGCCGATGCCAATCCTCACCAACAACATAACCGCTACCGATGTGAACGCACTGCAAAGCATTGTCTGGATCAGGCTGTTCAGCTTCAGCGCTGCACTTTCATATAGTGTAAAAAACAATACAACTCCGGAGACAGCTGCAGCCACTCCATCTTTTGCTGTTCCACCAAAAAAAACAGAAAGGGATGCAGAAATCATCATATACATGGCCAACTGCAGCAACAAGGATGGATTTTTCTTTTCCCTGAGCTTGCGTACTTCGTTTTGAAACTCCTCAGGGCACAGCGGATCTGTACAGATTTTTCGTGAAAGGGCATTCACCTGCTCTACACAGCCAAGATCCGTATCTCTTTCACGGATCCGCCTAGTCTGGGTAACAGTCCTTCCATCCGGCAAAATCGCTGTGACGATCACACTGGATGTAATGGTAAACACATCGGAACGTACAAATCCATATGCCCTGCATAAACGTCCGATCGTATCTTCGACTCGGCTCACTTCCGCACCATGGGTCAGAAGAATCTCTCCCATATCCATGATAGACGTCAGGATATATTTCATATATTCGTAATCGTTCTCATTCACTCTTCTCGTCTTCATTTACACGTGTTTCCTTATTTGAACAGTTAATCTTAACGAAAATTATATTCTAATATTTTACTCATGTCAATTATTTTTCACTTTTGTCACTTTCTTTTCCCCATATATATTAGATACTAGGGTCTCAAATCGAGTAGGAGGCGGTGACTAACCGCCGTCCTCTCACAGCACCGTACGTACCG
>CAVFER010000078.1:0-9253 GCA_963621525.1 bacterium
GGCTTATAGTGCTGTAGATGCAAGCATGTATTTTCTGCCACGGCAGCATCTGGATGCTATCCTTAATCAGGGAATCGTTACAGATGATCTTTTGGGCGAGATTGAAATACGCTTTCCAGTACAGCATGATATAAAAGGACTCACGATAGAATTTGGTAAAGCTTATCCTGTGGATTTTTCTATTGCATCAGATGAGCATACAGTTGAGATTACGGGAAATAATACAGGACATTTTGTAACAGAAGAGATTTTTTCTGGAGCAACGTTTCTTCGCTTTGTGCCAACTAAGATGATCAATGGACAAAGCCGGTTGCGGATCCACCGTATTACAATGGGAATTGGTATCTATTTTGATAATCAGAAGATATTAACAGCAACAAAAAAAGAACGTATCAGTCCTGTTATGGAAGACCTGCCATCCATTGATCTGAACATAACTATTGATAATAAAAATCGTGCATATGATATTGAAAACGAAGAGAGCACAGTGAATTTCCTGGAAAATGGACAGGAGATCAATGTGATCTACGGTCAGGAACTAGATGATGGAGGAGTGGAGTGGCTGCCGGGTACGACAGCGTATTTGCGGGAATGGTCCGCAGATGATGAAGAAATGAGCTTTACAGCCACGGATTGCTTTGATGGCATGGATGGAACTTACCGCCGTGGAAAATATTATCCTGATGGCATAAGCCTGTATGATCTTGCAGTTGATGTCTTTGGCGATGCCGGGATAGACAGCCGTACCTATTGGTTGGATAATTATCTAAAGGATGTTATGGTTTATAACCCGGTTCCGGTAGTGTCCCATAAAGAAGCACTACAGCTGATTGCTAATGCTGGACGCTGTATTCTTTACCAGGACCGAAATGGAAATATATTTATGAAGTCCAGCTTTATACCGGATATACAGGCAAATTCAGAAAATGAAGCATACTTTTCAAATACAGCTTCCGTGCTGGAAGCAACAGAAAAAAGTACTTATGCCACACCGGAAAAGGATCATACAGAAGCATCAGCTGTGCAGTTCTTTTTACCATATCAGAATAAAAGCTATCTGGATGTGGGATATGTATCGGAAGCAGTAGCTGATGAAGAGGGCGTATTTTCAAATAATCCGGTGGTAACCATTGACCCGGAAGCACGATACAAGTGTTTTGGACTTACGCTGGAATTTGGTGGCAATCATCCGTCAGATATGGTATTTCGTTCCTATTTGGGAGAGAAACTGGTGGAAGAGTATAAAATATCATCCATCTCTGAAATTACGGTGGTCAATCATGAATTCCCGGAATTTGATAAGCTGCAGCTTGAATTTCTAAAGGGCGCACCGTTCAATAGGGTGAATTTAAAGCAGATCACATTTGGAGACAGTACGGATTATGAGCTGTCTTATGGTAAGGAACTGACAAAAACCCCAAAAGGTACACAGCTGACCAAAGTTCGTGAACTGCAGATGGCCAGGACAATTTATGCACCAGGAACGGAAAAAAGACAGTTGGTCAAGGAAACGATTCCCGCAGGGGAGACCAGGCATACGTTTTATCTTAATGCAGCAGCTTATGATTATGAAATAGATGCCGATGATAATACAGCTATTCAGATCATTGATAGCAGCGCATATTACGTGACCATAGAAACTGCTGGTGAAACAGACATGGAAGTGATCATAAACGGATATGAATATAACGTAACGCAGGCGTTTGTGACCAGACAGTTAAATCCCGAGGGGACTGTTGAAACGTGGGAAAATCCACTTGTATCTACGTCAAAGCATGCGACTGATCTTGCTGAGTGGGTAGGAGATTATCTGCGCTCAGACCGGGAATATAATCTGGAATATCGTGGAGAGCCACGCATTGACGCAAATGATATTGCATTCCTGGAAAATAAATATGTTCCAGATCTGTTGTTGCGGATATATGAACATACATTGAAGTTTAATGGGGCATTATCCGGCACCATAAAGGCGAGGAGGGATATGAGCAATGTGGCAACAGCCAAAAACAAACTGGCAGTCCAGTGATTATTTTAATATCGAGGATTATAACCGTATAAAAGGCAATCTGAATGAGATCCGGCAGCAGGCGCTTATCCTGTGGCCGGATTTTTCCTTTGAGGATATGGGAGATGATAAAACCTATACGGATTATGGCTTTTATGCAGATGAGATCAATCGGTTTGAAGTCAATGTAGAACATATCTGTGAGGGAGTATTTCCTTTTAAAGTAGGTGATCAGAAGACTTTTTACGAGAATCAGCCCTTTATTGACTGGAAAGAATTGAACCGTATCGAAGAGGCATGCAGGCTGATGTATAGCAATGTTCAGAGCCGCATTACCGGAAGACGTAAGCTTGCATTTACTTTAAATGGAGGAGAGATATGTTAAAAACAGATTATAAAGATGCCATGTATGATGGTGCACGAAAGTATAAGATCACATCAAATGCGGATGGGACTTCCGGTATTGCAGATGAAACCGTCTATACGCAGGAAGGAGATCCCTTTGGCGCAAACGATATCAATTCCACAAACAAAGCAATCAACCGTATAAATGGTGAACCTGCTAATGTCACTCTTACAGCAAGTGGCTGGACGGGAGATGCCGCTCCGTATAGCCAGACAGTTACAGTAGAAGGTGTTACAGCAGAGGATAATCCTATCTTTGTAAGTCTGCTGGCAGACGGAGCTTCCGCAGATACCCAGAAGGCATATATGAAAGCCTTTGGTATCATTGCTTCTGGTACGGGTACTACCGCAGATGGTAGTGTGACATTTAAGGTATATAAAAAGCCAGCTACAGACATTACGATTGGCTTGAAAGGGGTGTAACTGTGGGAAGAGTATTAATGACTGGCGGGGGCGGTGGAGTTGATTTAGATGTGATCACAGCTGCAGCAGGTGATGTCTTATCTGGAAAGGTGATCGTAGATAAAGATGGCAATCCATTAACAGGTACGTTGGCTCTTTCTGGAAATGCTGGAACTGGTGATGTTTTATCTGGCAAAACTTTTTATACCACTAATCCTAAAAGCAAACAGACTGGTACAATGGGAACATTGGCTGGTGGAACTTATACACCATCGACCTCACAGCAGACTATATCATGTAGCGGTAAGAAAATGACCAGCAATGTAATTATCAAAGGTGACGGCAATCTGGTTGCAGGAAATATTTTGAATGGCAAATCTATTTTTGGCGTAGCTGGAAATGTACGAAAATATGCAACATGGAGCGGAAGTATTAGTACAAGTGGAACTGGAACATTTACATATACTGCGAATAATGGATCAACTAGCTTACCGTATTTGTCTAAAACCGGGTTTGGATTCACGCCACTTTCAGTAACCGCATATGCGTGGATTAATGGTATAAGTTTTACAGGATATGATGGATACAATTATTTTGTGTATGGGAATATGGGGTATCAATCTAATACAGGACCAGCAAAATACGCATATAATAATATCGTTATGCCTGTAACTAAAGCTGGTTCCCATGTAGTCAGAATTGTTGGCTATTATTAAGGAGCATTAGAATGTTTGAAATAAGCGGAAGAGGCGTATTTATTGGTGATGGAGATGTAGCTCTTGGTATGGCTTTTGCAGATAAAATCAGAAACGAGGGCTTTGCGGTAAAGGTAACAGAACAGCACAACCTCTTAAATCCTGATAATATTATAGGTAAAAAAGCATATATTGTGGAGTTTACATCAAGAAGCAATAATATATTTATACCATAAAATCAAGAGCAAAAAGAGGTGATATATAATGAAAGCATTAGTGATTTATGATGCAACTGGAAAAATCTGGTCAATCTTTTACGGGGAAGACCAGGTTCCACAGGGACTTTTGGCGATATTTGTAGATATTCCGGACGGAGGGCAGTTGGAACGTATCGATGTGACCAATCCAGATGATCCAAAACCGGTTTTCTCTTATTTGCCAGAGTCAGATATTGGAAAACTGCAAAACAGAGTAACAGATCTGGAAACACAGCTCACCGAAGCCCAGTTAGCTCTTACAGAACAATACGAAGCTAACCTGGCATTGGAAGATGGAGTCACTAACACTCAGTTAGCATTGACCGAACTTTATGAAGCAAACCAGACCACTACATCCACAAAGGAGGCTTAATTATGGCAAGTTACATGGCAACTGTCTACGCGGACCTGATCCGTAAAGGAAAGAAAACAATTAAAGATGTACCAGAGAAAATCAGAGCAGAAGTTGAGGCATTATTAAATGCTTAGGCTGCTGCTCTTTTTATTATTATGGAAGGAGGTGGATACTATGGCAATCATTTACGCGACTCTTATCATCAAGGGCAAGAAAACTTATGCACAGGTCCCTGAGAAAATTAAGCCTCAGGTAAAGCAGATCTTGATTGATCTGGAATGCGAAGATCTGATCACGGAGGAATAAGTTTTAATGGAACTGATCACACAGTACATAGCCACACATTGGGTTGCGTGGCTTTTTGCGGTTATCTCAGGGCTTTTGGCTGCGGCATATCATAAATTAGCCGGACGGTTTAAGAAAGAACAGGTAAAAACTCAGGCGATCAATGCCGCAGTCCTTGCCTTACTTCACGATCGGATCTACCAGGCGTGTACATTCTACTTAAAGAGAAAGTATTGCACCTTGGAAGACAGAGATAATCTGGAGTACATGTTTAAACCGTACAAAGAATTAGGTGGAAACGGAACAGGAGAAGATCTTTATAATAGATGCCTGGCTCTTCCGTATGAAGCAGTGGAACAGGAGGTATAGATATGGATTTTGGAATTGGAAGCGTAGCGGCAATCACGGCAATTTGCTATCTGGGCGGCATGGCCTGCAAGGCATCCTCTGTGATTAAGGATGAAGCCATTCCCGTTGTTTGCGGAGTGATTGGCGGCATCCTGGGAGTAGCAGGTATGTATCTGATGCCAGAGTTTCCGGCCACGGATGCAATCAATGCAGCTGCTATCGGTATTGTATCCGGTTTAGCTGCAACCGGAGCTAACCAGATCATCAAACAGGCAGGAAAGATGTAAAGGAGGTGATCCATGCATCTCCCGCAGACAGTCCGGGTCATGGCTGCCATTTGCGACGTCGCAACAGAAATTATGTAGAATATTGATATGAAATATGATATGATGTGGGAGCTGCCGAACCTCCAGCAGAAAGGAGGTGGGCGTCCATGACAGAATTAGTCACCACATTTCTTGTCTCTGTTTTAGCAGGTGTAGTTAGCTACTACATATGCAAATGGCTGGACAGGGATAAGTAGGAAGCAGCAGCCTAAACGGAGTAGTTCACCGCGACGAACAAGAAAACCCCAGAGGATAGCGCCCTCTGGGGTTTTGCGTCGCATGAGAAAAGCTCACCACATTTCTTAGCTGACTACATCATATTCGATTTTCCTTGAAATGTCAATATTCCTAAATCGGTAGAATAAAAATTGCATATATGTTATAATGTCCAGGTTACCGCCTCCAATCTGGTGACAGGAAGGAGGTGTTTCGCTTTGGAAAACATTTTGTCTTTTGTTGTCACGGTCATGGCAGGTGTGGTTTGCCACCTCATTTGCAAATGGTTAGACGGTGACAAGTAGCCGGTAACTAGCCTATGGTTTAAGCCGCCATAAAAAATGGAATAGAAAAGCCCAGGGAATTGCGCTCCCTGGGCTTTTCGTTTGCTGTTTCGCGAGGAAACATTTTGTCTTTTTGCCTAACGGCATTATAGCATATGCAGAAAATCTTTTCAAGATACCAAAAGAAAGGAAATGCTATGAAAATATCAGATAATGGTTTAAATCTCATCAAAAAGTTTGAAGGCTGCCGCCTGACGGCCTATCAGGATGCAGTAGGCGTCTGGACCATCGGCTACGGCACAACGAATGCGGATCAGGCTATCACCGGCACAACGATCCGTCAGGGCTTGCAGATCAGTCAGGAAACTGCAAATGAATGGCTGCGTCAGTCTGTAGATAGAAAGTATAGCTCGAAGGTGGATAAATACAGCGCCTATCATTGGAATCAGAATGAATTTGATGCCCTGGTGAGCTTTGCTTATAATATCGGCTCGATTGACGGCCTGACCGCCAAAGGCACCCGTACCCGTTCTGAGATAGCGGCCAAGATCCCAGAGTACAACAAGGCTGGCGGAAAGGTATTATCTGGCCTCACCCGCAGACGCCAGGAAGAGCGAAAACTGTTTTTGACGCCGGTTACAATTAAAACCGGTTGGCAGCAGGAGGATGGAGGCTGGCACTTTTACTTAAAAGATGGTTCCGGAAAATACGTTTCCAATGACTGGTACAAAGATGGAGAACTCTGGTATTGGTTTGATGGTGCCGGCATGATGGTATCCAACACCTGGTACCAGTACAAAGATTCCTGGTACTACCTTGGTTCTGACGGCGCCATGCTAAAAGGCCTGCAGACGATCAACGGCAAGTGGTATTACTTAAATCAGGACGGCAGCATGGAAACTGAACCAGTAGTGCTCACTCCGGATCAGGACGGTGCTCTCCGCTATCCGGGCCTGTCTAATTGACAGATTTATAAACGCAAGGATATAATGTAACCTACTAAGTATTAAACCGTTGCAAAATATCTTCATTTCATCTTCAATGAAGTGGAGAAACCTAGTAAATACAAGGAAAAATGAGCGTAAACAGTTTGACTTTTAATCAAGCTGTCCGGGGTTCGAATCCCCGCACGCTCATCTTTATGTCCTCTCGGAGTCTTTCCTGCACCTGCCTTTGTGGCCGATTTTCCGCCAGTCGCACCCGAATTTCATCAACGTACGCACCGCGTACGCCTCAGAAATTTGGGCACAACTGACAAAAAATCTTCTCACAAAATCAGGCACAGAAAGATTCCGAGAGAACATCTTTGAAAAGTGGCGGAAAATCTTAGAAATTGAGATTTTCCGCTTTTTTCGTTTATTTGCCATTACAAGCAGATTCCCAGAGAACTTTCTTATGTACAGGAGGATTAAGCAGAATGAGGAGAAGAAAAAGAGAATCAGGCTTAAAAACGGTACTGCTTATGATTGCTGCCATTATTTTTATGATCATGGCCATCAGTGTTGTAGTGATCGTTTTTGGTAAGATCCATTCAGATTATGAAAAACTGGATATGACAAAAGCAAGTGAGCAGCAGACACTGGAAGTACCGGCAGTTGAGACAAAAGAAACGGGTCAGCTGGGATGGGAAGAGACAGAAGAAGGCTGGAAGTATAAGATTGATGAAAAGACCTATGCAGTGGGTCAGTGGATGGATGTAAATGGCTTTCTGTACTATTTTGATGAGAATGAAATCATGGCAACCGGACAGTGGAAAGGAGACGGCCAGATCTTTACCTGTCATGATGTAAAAGGATATCTGAAAAATATTGAGCCAGATCCGGATTATATTCCGGAAGATACGGGAGAAAATCTGGACAGTTTTGTACGGACAAATGCGTTCTGGTGTTATCTGGACAGTGAGGATACAGGACTTTTTAAGACGATTCTTTATAAGAAAACAGTGGATAATAAGGTAAAACCTCTGGGAAATGAAAAGAACCCGGAGAAAACAACGAAAAATTCTTTAAGAACCTATGGTGACTATGTCTATTATCTTCCAAAGGTGTCTGAGAGTAAAAAATCTTCCCTTTCTGAGGAAGAAAAAGAATTGTGCGATGTTCTGGTGCGAATGATTCCAGGACAGAATACAAAAGAGATCATTGCTGAAAACGTAGACGGTTATCTGGTAGTAGACGAGACTATTTACTATGCCCAGGACGGAAAGATCCATACTGCTGTTTCTGGTACAGAGACAGAGCTTTCAGAGGGTGGTTATCAGGTGAAAATCGATGGAAATGCATGTTATCTTGTAACGGCACTGGGTAAAACAGTAACCGGTAAAGGAAGCACCGGTATTATCATCGAAGATCGTGTATACAAGATAGATGAAAATGGAAAGATTAGCTATGTAAAGAAAAATCCGGCTGCTGCAGATGGAAATTCCTATGAACTTCAGGGAAGCGGAGCGCAGATGCAGCTTGTAAAGAAGACTTCCTCTGGAAGCAAAACCATTGCGAAGGCTGATTACGGTGTACAAAGCTATTGTATTGTGGATAACTCCATTTTTTTCAGTGCCTATGTGGAAAAGAATGCTTCTGGAAAATGGTACAGCCGCATTTATAAAACAGATTTGAACGGAAAAGAGAAAAAGGCAGTCAGCGGTATTTTTCCTGGAGCTGTTTTTAATCTGTATTATTTTGAAAGCCAGGAAGAGATATATGGAGAATATCATCCAAAGATCTGGGAAAATGCATATGGTGTTGTTATTAATGTAAAGCAGGACGGAACCATTTATGTAATAAAAGATAATTCAGAAAGAACGGGAAAGACCGTAACGGGAAATGATATGATCGAGATCCTGGCTCTTCAGGAAGGAAAAATAATCGGTTTTTGGCATGACTGCAGCTGGAGCAGGAACGGAGGTATTACTCAGGTTCTCTGGAGTCAGCCGGTTTGTCTGGATATTTCTTCAAAAACAAAGGTAGAAACGCTAGATGAGATAAAAACGGAAGAAACTACAGCAGAAGAGACTACAACGGCGGCTGAGAAGATTATTCCTGTATCACCGGTGGAAACCACAGGAAATGAGTTAAAAACAGAAAAGGTGCAGCCATCTCAAAGCCATACTACAGAGGCAGTAGAGATGGAAGCACCTGGAAAACATGTGGAAGAGACTACGATAGCTCCAGCACCGATCACTCCAACAACTTCCGCGGCCAGTGAAACAACAGCAGAAGAAATTAAAATCGTGCCATTATCATAAAGAGACCAGGAAATATGATTTTGGGAAAACTAATGGACGTCTTCTTCATCAAAATCAACTACAACGTAAAATCCCCGGGAATTTTCGCGGATGTCCTTTACAATGCCATATTCGGATTTAATGCGGTCTCGGGCGGCGAAGCAGCCGGACATGGCTACAGCCGGATCAATGATATAGCTGTAGCTGCTGGTTCCTTCCCGCTCGATGATCTTTACTTTGTCACCAGCACTTACCAGGCCGGGACGTTCCATTTTAAATTCAATGGTTCTCATAACAAGATCATGCCTTCTTTCTTTGTAAATTTCTGAATGTTTAAATATCTAACTTACTCAACTTTCCCACCAATAAAACTGGTATAAACAGTTGATTTTTTAACTAAAATTTTAAAATAATTGGTTCCTTGACATAAAAATAGCACCTGATCTTTGATA
>CAVFER010000079.1:0-9135 GCA_963621525.1 bacterium
ACTTTTTGAAATTCCTTATTGCATTACGAGTAGATTATACTTCCGATAAGGAAAAGTATGGACAGTTTGGAAAACGTGAGGATTTTCTTGTACATAAGGAGGATAAAAAAACAACCCGCTCTGCCTAAACAGAACGGGTCATCGCATTTTAGAGGGATTTAGGGGGGCCGGACGGATTCCTCCGTCCGGTATGAGTATGAAAAAGCTTTGTGATTTCAAGTAACCACTTGAAACAAAGGCCTTGTCCACCTCTCGGTGAACATCTATATGATACGGAATAAATGTGTCCAAAAAATGTACATAATATAAAAAAATAATAAAGAATATAAATAAGTGAAAAAAACCTTTGAAAACTTCCAAAGATTGTATATAATAGAAGCAACTTCAGTCTGCTCTAAGGCGTATTCATTATGCTTAAAGCGCAGGCCCTTTTTTGAGTTACTAAGTAAATGTTATGATTATTTATTTAAGGAACTTTTCGTGACCCCACAATTTAGGAGGAAATAACTATATGTTTTCAATGATGTCCAATGACATTGGAATTGACTTAGGAACCGCCAGCATCCTTGTATATATCAAGGGAAAAGGCGTTGTATTAAAAGAACCGTCCGTAGTTGCTATTGACCGTGATACCAATAAGATCATGGCTATCGGCGAAGAAGCACGTCTGATGATCGGACGTACTCCGGGTAATATCGTAGCTGTCCGCCCTCTTCGTCAGGGTGTTATCTCCGATTACACCATTACCGAAAAAATGATGAAATATTTCATCAACAAGGCAGTCGGCAAGAGAACACTGCGCAAGCCTCGTATCAGCGTTTGTATCCCAAGCGGTGCTACGGAAGTAGAGAAAAAAGCGGTAGAAGATGCAACTTATCAGGCTGGTGCCCGTGAAGTTGCTATCATCGAAGAACCGGTAGCAGCAGCCATCGGTGCAGGTATTGATATCGGAAAAGCATGCGGAAACATGATCGTAGATATCGGTGGCGGTACTGCAGATATTGCAGTTATCTCCTTAGGCGGTCCTGTCGTCAGCACCTCTATCAAAATCGCAGGTGATGACTTCGATGAAGCATTAGTCCGTTATATGAGAAAGAAACACAACCTCCTCATTGGTGAACGTACTGCAGAGGAGATCAAAATTAACATCGGCGCTGCATACCGCAGACCGGAAGTACAGACTATGGAAGTGAGAGGACGTAACCTGGTAACAGGTCTTCCAAAGACCATTGTAGTTACTTCCGATGAAACTCTGGAAGCATTAAGAGAACCGGCTCTCCAGATCGTAGACGCTGTACACAATGTTCTGGAGAGAACTCCACCAGAACTGGCAGCCGATATTTTCGACCGCGGTATCGTAATGACCGGTGGTGGCTCCCTTCTTAGCGGACTGGATGCCCTGATCGAAGAAAAGACAGGCATTACCACTGTCATCGCAGAAGACCCACTGACAGCCGTAGCCATCGGTACCGGCAAATTCATCGAATTCGCCCACGGTATGACCTCCGCACTGGAAGCATCCATGGGAATCGGCGGCGGAAGAAACGATAAAGAGAACTACTAAACTTAACTGGCCGGGCTGCCGCAGCAATGCGGCGGCCCGTTTGACTATGATAGAAACAGAAACAAGCGGCAGCAGCTGTCTCTATACACACATGCAAAGGAAAGAAAATGGCAACGATCACAGGTTTTATTGAAAAAATAAAATTCAGAAACGAAGAAAATGGCTATACTGTCATGTCTGTTACAGACCAGAGTGACGGCGATGAAGTCATTATGGTAGGCACTCTTTCCTATGCTGCCGAAGGAGACATGATCCAGGCGTCCGGGCGCATGATCGAGCATCCTGTATACGGTGAACAGCTGCAGATCGAAAGCTGCGAAATGAAAACGCCCCAGGATGCAGAATCCATGGAGCGCTATTTAGGTTCCGGCGCTATCAAAGGAATTGGAGTGGCGCTGGCAGCAAGGATCGTCCGCCATTTCAAAGCAGATACCTTCCGTGTTATGGAAGAAGAGCCGGAATGCCTTTCCGAAGTAAAAGGCATCAGTGAAAAAATGGCAATGGCGATTGCCGAGCAGGTAGAAGAAAAAAAAGGGATGCGGGAAGCCATGATGTTTTTACAAAATTATGGCATTACATTAAATCTTGCAGCCAAGATCTACCAGGAATATGGACCGAAGCTGTACAGTATTATCAAAGAAAATCCCTATAAGCTGGCAGATGATATTCCGGGTGTGGGATTTAAAATGGCAGACGAAATAGCCGAAAAAGCAGGCATTTTCACAGACTCTGACTACCGTATCAAAGCAGGCATCTTGTATATTCTTCTTCAGGCATCTGCCAACGGCCACACCTATCTCCCGCAGAAAGAACTGTTTTCCCAGGCGGCAGACCTGTTAAAAGTCGAACCATCCGCCATGGAAAAACATCTTATGGACATGCAGATCGACCGGAAAGTGGTGGTAAAAACAGTTCCAGACAGTGAACCGCCGGAATATCTGGTCTACTCTTCTCACTATTACTATCTGGAACTGAACACTGCCCGCATGCTTCATGATTTAAACATCCGGGGCAATATCCCGGAAACAGAGATTCGTGCCAATCTGGCAAAAGTCCAGAAATTGGCACAGATCCATTTAGACGAATTGCAGGAAAAGGCCGTTTTTGAGGCAGTAAACAGTGGTCTTTTAGTGATCACCGGCGGCCCGGGTACAGGAAAAACTACCACTATCAATGCCATTATCCAGTACTTTGAAAATGAAGGCATGGAGATTCTTCTGGCCGCTCCGACCGGCCGCGCGGCCAAGCGAATGACAGAAACCACCGGCTATGAGGCCAGAACCATTCATCGTATGCTGGAACTGGTGCCTTCCGGTATTCCCGACTCCGGTTCTATGTCAGGAAATAATACTTCCGGCAAAAATGGTTCATTCAGCTTAGGCGGCATGCATTTTGACCGCAACGAAGAAAATCCTCTGGATGCAGACGTGATCATTATCGATGAAATGTCTATGGTAGATATCAGTCTGATGCATTCTCTGCTGCGTGCCGTAAATGTAGGAACACGCCTTATATTGGTAGGTGATGTAGACCAGCTTCCAAGTGTAGGCCCGGGAAATGTGCTCCGCGACATCATCGAATCAGACTGTTTTAATGTGGTAAAACTGACTCATATTTTCCGTCAGGCGGCCCAAAGCGATATTATTGTAAATGCCCACAAGATCAACGAAGGCGAACGGGTAGACCTGGCAAAGCGCAGCAAGGACTTCCTCTTTATTCGCAGAGAAAACCCAGATGCAGTGATCAGTGCGGCAATTACCCTGATCCGGCAGAAACTTCCTGACTATGTCCATGCACAGCCGGGGGATATTCAGGTGATGACACCGATGCGAAAAGGCGCTCTGGGAGTAGAACGCCTGAATCAGATCCTGCAAAGTTACTTAAATCCCCCCGATCCGTCCAAAAAAGAAAAAGAATCCGGCGGCATCATCTACCGCACCGGCGATAAAGTAATGCAGATCAAAAATAATTACCAGATGGAGTGGGAGATCCGCAGCAAATACGGTATTCCTACAGACAAAGGAGCCGGTGTGTTCAACGGTGATATGGGCATTATCCGGGAGATCAACGAATATGCGGAAAACCTTACCGTAGAATTTGATGAAGGAAAAATGGTAGAATACAGCTTCAAGCAGTTAGAAGAACTGGAACTTGCCTATGCCATTACCATCCACAAATCCCAGGGAAGCGAATATCCGGCAGTGATCATCCCTATGTATTCCGGCCCACGTATGCTGATGACCCGAAACTTGATCTATACAGCTGTTACAAGGGCCCGATCCTGTGTCTGCCTGGTAGGACGGCCAGATGCATTTTATACTATGGCAGATAATTCCATGGAACAGAAACGCTACTGCGGTTTAAAAGCCCGCATAGAAGAAATATACACCTGACAGTAATTTTAGACTTTTCAAATGTTCTTTTAATTTCTCTGTAAGCAATTCTAATAAATCCAACTCTGTCTATAAGGAGAATATATGAATCATATTATAAATATCGGATTGGATCTGTTGTTTCCGCGTCGGTGTCCTATCTGCGGTCAGATCGTCATTCCGAAAGAAGACCTGATCTGCCCGGCCTGTGTAAGGAAACTATCCTGGGTCCGGGAACCTGTATGTAAAAGCTGCGGAAAAGAAATCTTAAGCGGGACTGCGGAATACTGTCCCGACTGTACAGCCCATCCCAGATCATTTTCTCATGGAATGGCACTGCTTAATTATAATGAAGTTTCAGCCCCGTCTTTGGCAATGATTAAATACCATAACCGCCGTGAATATCTGGATTTTTATGCAAAAGCAGTATACAAAAGGTATGGGAAAACCATTGCCCGGTTGTCTCCTGACCGGATCATCCCGGTGCCGGTCCACAGAAGCAGGCTTAAAAAGCGCGGATTTAACCAGACAGAAGAATTTGGAAAACGTCTGTCCGGATATACGAAGATTCCCATGGCTTCCGGGTTTCTGATCCGCTCCAAAAAGACGGCACCTCAGAAAGATCTGGGTCCTGCACTGCGCCTTAAAAACCTGGAACAGGCATTCTTTTGTAAAAAACTGCCATCAGGCGTGAAAAAAGTTCTTCTTATTGATGATATCTATACCACCGGAAGCACGGCAGAAGCCTGCTCCAGAGCCTTAAAAAAAGCCGGAGCAGAACATGTTTACCTTCTTGTGATCGCCATTGGCTCCGACCGATGACAAAATTTTTATATAAACTGAGAAAAAACCTGAAAAAGGCCTGCTATATCTCTTGACGCCATGAATATTTTTATGTTATAGTATACGGGCGAATGGAAGATAGGTCTTTTTTTTATGCTTAAAATTAAGACCGAGAAGCAATTGAATTACGATAATTAATGGAGGTGGAAGTCGTGCGCACAAAAATCACACTGGCATGTACAGAATGCAAGCAGCGTAACTACAACATGACTAAGGATAAGAAAACTCATCCTGACCGCATGGAGACCAAGAAGTACTGCAGATTCTGCAAGAGACATACGTTACACAAGGAAACAAAGTAATCCTGATCAGTAAAGGACGTGAAGTTATGGAAGAAAATACAGTGAATGCTGTAGAAACCACGGAAAAAGCGGCCAAGGCTGACCAGAAGACGGCTAAGAAGGAGAAAAAGCCCAGCTTTTTCAAAGGCCTGAAGACAGAGTACAAGAAGATCGTCTTTGCTGATAAGGAAACTGTTGCTAAACAGACAGTTGCAGTTGTGATCATGTCCGTTTTCATCGGCGCTCTGATCGGTGTTCTGGATATGATTATGAAATTCGGTTTAAGCTTTATTCTTTAATTCAAAGGCGAGGGTGATTGTATGTCAGAAGCACATTGGTATGTAGTCCATACCTACTCAGGTTATGAAAACAAAGTCAAGGTCGACATTGAAAAGACAATTGAAAACAGAAACCTTCAGGATCAGATCCTTGAGGTATCCGTGCCTATGCTTCCTGTTGTAGAGCTGAAGAACGGCGTGGAGAAAAAAGCCGACAAGAAAATGTTTCCGGGTTATGTGCTGATCAACATGGTCATGAATGATGACACATGGTACGTAGTACGCAACACCCGGGGCGTTACAGGCTTTGTTGGTCCGGGCTCCAAACCAGTTCCTCTGACAGAAGAAGAAATGGCAAGCCTTGGATTTATGAAGGAAGACGTCTTAGTCGACTTTACATTGGGAGATATGGTAACAGTGATCTCCGGTGCATGGAAAGATACAGTTGGTGCTATCAAGGCGATCAACGAAAGTAAGCAGACCATCACTATCAATGTAGAAATGTTCGGTCGTGAAACACCGGTCGAACTGGGATTTGCAGAAGTAAAGAAAATGTAAAATGGATCAGCTTTTGCGAAACAGAAGCTGGTGGGAGGGACATTCCCGACAATACCACATAATTTTAGGAGGTGCCTAAGATGGCAAAGAAAGTAACAGGATATATCAAATTACAGATTCCAGCAGGCAAGGCTACACCAGCACCACCAGTTGGACCAGCTCTTGGTCAGCACGGTGTAAACATCGTACAGTTTACCAAAGAGTTCAACGCTAGAACAGCAGATCAGGGAGATATGATCATCCCTGTAGTTATCACCGTATATGCGGACAGAAGCTTCAGCTTCATCACCAAGACCCCGCCGGCAGCAGTTCTGATCAAGAAGGCATGTGGCTTAAAGAGCGGTTCTGGTGTTCCTAACAAGACTAAGGTAGCTGTATTAAAGAAGGCTGACCTGCAGAAGATCGCAGAGACCAAGATGCCAGACTTAAACGCTGCAAGCCTTGAGGCTGCTATGAGCATGGTAGCCGGTACTGCAAGAAGTATGGGCGTTACCATCGAAGAGTAATTAATACCGTATATAGGAACGTGGGAGGGAGATTCCCCCGTCAATACCACTAGGAGGTTATTTTATAATGAAAACAGGAAAAAGATATGCAGAGGCTATGAAGAACGTAGACCGTGCTGCACTTTACGACGTAGCAGATGCAATCTCTATCGTTAAGAAGAATGCTTCTGCAAAATTTGACGAGACTGTAGAACTTCATATCAGAACAGGATGTGACGGACGTCACGCTGATCAGCAGATCCGTGGAGCTGTTGTTCTTCCTCACGGAACAGGTAAGACTGTTCGTATCTTAGTATTCGCTAAGGGACCTAAGGCAGACGAAGCACAGGCAGCTGGCGCGGATTTCGTAGGCGCAGAAGAGCTGATTCCAAGAATCCAGAACGACGGATGGTTGGATTTCGACGTTGTTGTTGCTACTCCTGACATGATGGGCGTTGTTGGTCGTCTGGGCCGTGTACTTGGACCGAAGGGCTTAATGCCAAACCCAAAGGCTGGTACCGTAACCATGGACGTAACCAAGGCTATCAAGGAGATCAAAGCTGGTAAGATCGAGTACAGACTTGACAAGACAAACATTATCCACGTGCCAGTTGGAAAAGCTTCCTTCACCGAGGAGCAGTTAGCGGACAACTTCCAGACGCTTATGGACGCTATCTTAAAGGCTAAGCCAAGCACCGTTAAGGGCGCATACTTCAAGAGCGTAGCTCTTACATCCACCATGGGCCCGGGCGTTAAGCTGAACGTAGCTAAGCTTGCAAACTAATCAGGTGTCCTGAATAGAAAATGAGGCTGCAGAGAATTTCGGTTCTCTGTGGTCTTTTTTGTTTCTGCTGCTTTGTACTACTCTCCCACCGCAATTTATTAAAAAAAACTATTGACAACCTCATGCATAATATGATATTCTATTATGCGTGTTGAATGCCCTGAGACAGCAGGTACCGTAAGGTGTAAGCTTAAAACGCCTGCCGAGGAACATACAAAACTCGAATGAGATTTTGCGTACCTCTCTGTCATTGCGGCAGGGAGGTTTTTTTATAAAATCGTGTCCTTGCTATGACGGTTTTCAATACGAAATAATATAAGGAGGTAAACCATTCATGGCAAAAGTTGAATTAAAGCAGCCAGTAGTAGAAGAGATCAAGGCAATGCTGGACGGCGCTGCAGGTGCAGTTGTTGTTGACTACCGTGGTCTTACTGTAGAGCAGGATACAAAACTGCGTAAACAGTTAAGAGAAGCTGGAGTTTCTTACAAAGTATATAAGAACACTCTGATCAAGCGTGCAGCAGAAGGAACCGAGTTCGCAGCTCTGGATCCACATCTGGAAGGACCTACAGCATTAGCTGTATCTAAGGATGATGCTACAGCACCGGCTAGAATCCTGGCTGAATTCGCTAAGACCGCTCCTAAGCTGGAACTGAAGGGCTCCGTAGTTGAAGGAACCTACTATGATCAGGCTGGAACTCAGGTTATCGCAACCATTCCATCCAGAGAAGTTCTTCTTGGAAAGCTGCTTGGAAGCATCCAGTCCCCTATCACCAACCTGGCTCGCGTACTCAATCAGATCGCAGAGAAAAATGGTGGTGCAGCAGAGGCTTAATCTGCAAAATGAATTTGTGGCTCTTTTGTCCGCATAGTCCGGAAAAAGCAGCCTGAAACACAGATCCTATCGAAAAATAATTTTAAACAGGAGGAAATTAAAATGGCAAAGTTAACAACCGCTGAGTTTATCGAAGCTATCAAGGAATTATCCGTATTAGAACTGAACGATTTAGTAAAGGCATGTGAGGAAGAGTTTGGCGTATCTGCAGCAGCAGGCGTTGTAGTTGCAGCAGCAGGTGCTGGCGCAGCAGCAGCTGAAGAGAAGACCGAGTTCGACGTTGAGCTGACCGAAGTTGGACCAAACAAGGTTAAGGTTATCAAGGTTGTTCGTGAAGCTACCGGTTTAGGCCTGAAGGAAGCTAAGGACGTAGTTGATGGAGCACCAAAGGTATTAAAGCAGGGCGCATCCAAAGAAGAAGCAAACGATATCAAGGCAAAATTAGAGGCAGAAGGAGCAAAGGTTACCCTGAAGTAATCAAAGCTTACTGTACTAAGCCATATTTAGATATGAGCGCTTTTGGAACCCGCAGTACTGTGAAAACAGTCTGCGGGTTCTTTTTTGTTTTACATTCCGTTTTCATTTGTAAGTACTTTCAAAAATACAATAATACGGTTGCATATTCCACAAAATTAGTATATATTAATTGAGGCTCAAAGAGCTAACAACTGAAAAATATAAATGTAAGAGTTTACAACATACTATTGAAAAAAGACCCCGGGCCATGGAGCAAACGACTAATCATAAGGCAGCTCCGTTACCTGGGGTCTTTTTAGGGGAAGAGAGTATTTAATATACTACGGGAAAAAACATCCGGTGTGAAAGCATTGCGGGTGTTTTTTTCTGTTTTATTACGATCGCAGGTATCAGCGAGATTGTACAAACATAAGTACAAAAACCGCGTAAATCCTTGCTTTTGTAATAATTACGTAAGAAAAATCACAGGTAAAAGTTATGGCTTTTTTTCGAAAATTATAATATACTATGAACTGTGATTGAGAGGTTGTTCCTCCAGGGCAGATTATCAGTATTCTCCGGAAAAGGAGAAGATGCAAAAAAATGCAAAAAAACTATTGATAATTTTCCTTATCGGAAGTATAATCTACTCGTAATGCAATAAGGAATTTCAAAAAGT
>CAVFER010000080.1:0-9101 GCA_963621525.1 bacterium
TTTCTGAATTTTCAGGGTTTTACATACTGTTTAATCTTCAATTATCAAGGTTCTTTGTTGTCTTCCGTTTCAGCGGCAACTCATTCATAATATCACAGTCGCAACTTTTTGTCAACAACTTTTTTAATTTATTTTTTACTGTTTTCACAGCTATCTCATCCGGAAAAAAGAGCGGAGAAAGAGGGATTTGAACCCTCGCGCCGGTTTCCCGACCTACACCCTTAGCAGGGGCGCCTCTTCGGCCTCTTGAGTATTTCTCCGAATTCACACTTTTCCTATGACGCTTCTAAACAGACACATTTATCCGTCAGACGCATGTAGTATTATACTAAAGCACATTATAGATGTCAAGAGTTTTTTTGATTTTTTCAAAAATCTTTAGAAACCTTTAGAAAAAGGACGCGCTGACCGCGCGTCCTTAGATCAGTGGTTTCAAAAATATCCCGGAACATTATTCTTCTGTATCGTTTTCTTCTGTTTCAGCAGTATTTTCCTCTGCCCCTTCCAACTCTTCTTTCTCTGCTTCACTGTCTCTGGTAGCACTTTCTCTTACCTTGGCAATACTTGCAACCTTAATATCAGAATCCTGGTCGATATTCATCAGTTTCACACCGGAAGTGTTTCTTCCAATCACGGAGATATCATCTACAGACATGCGGATCACAATACCTTCTGTGGTGATGAGCATGATCTCACGCCCATCACTTACCAACTTTGCTCCAATGAGATAACCGGTCTTTTCTGTTGCCTTATAGCAGAATACGCCCTTACCACCACGGATCTGTGCATTGAATTCGCTGATCAGGGTACGCTTGCCCATACCATTTTCGGATACAACTAAAAGATGTTCGCCCTGGCTTTCCATCTGCATGCCAATGACCTCATCATCTTCATCAAAACGCATACCGATAACGCCCATGGAAACACGGCCTGTAACTCTTACGTCTGTTTCCTTAAAGCGGATACACATTCCCTTCTTAGTCACAAGGAAGATATCCTGTGTATTATCAGTAGCCTTTACTTCGATCAGTTCATCATCATCACGAAGTACGATTGCCTGCAATCCGTTCTTGCGCACATTTTCGTATTCTAACATCGGGGTTTTCTTTACCATACCCTTCTTGGTAGCCATGAACAGGTATTTATCCTCGTTCAGCTTGCGCATTGGGATAATAGCCGTGATTTTTTCACCCGGTTGCATCTGTAAAAGGTTTACAATGGCTGTTCCACGGGCTGTACGGCCTGCTTCTGGGATCTCGTATGCTTTGATCCTGTATACACGGCCTGTGTTGGTGAAGAACATCATATAATGGTGGTTAGTAGTCATAAGAAGGTCTTCAATATAGTCCTCCTCAATGGTCTGCATTCCCTTAATGCCCTTGCCGCCACGGTTCTGGCTTCTGAAATTGTCTACGTCCATACGCTTGATGTAGCCTAAATGGGTCATTGCGATCACGGTATCCTCATCTGGAATCAGATCTTCCATGGACATATCATCATCATAGCCAATGGCAGTTCTTCTATCATCGCCATACTTTTCAGCAATAATACTGATCTCTTCTTTAATTACGGTCAAAAGTTTCTTCTCATCTGCCAAGATTGCTTTTAACTCTGCAATACGAATCTGAAGTTCTTTATATTCATTTTCCAGTTTCTCCCGTTCCAGACCAGTCAGAGCACGCAGTCTCATGTCTACGATTGCCTGAGCCTGTGCATCACTTAAGCCGAAACGCTCCATTAACTGATTTTTTGCGTCTGCTACATTAGCAGAACTGCGGATGATTCGGATCACCTCATCAATGTGGTCTAAGGCGATCAGTAAGCCCTGTAAAATGTGGGCACGTTCTTCTGCCTTATTTAAATCATACTGGGTTCTGCGCCTTACTACGTCCTCCTGGTGGGCAATGTAGCAGTCAAGCATCTGGTGCAGGTTCATGACCTTCGGTTCATTGTTCACCAGAGCCAACATGATCACACCAAATGTATCCTGCAGCTGTGTATGCTTTAACAGCTGGTTTAAGAGAACGTTGGCGTTTACATCTCGGCGCAATTCGATATTGATACGCATACCTTCACGGTTAGATTCGTCACCGATGTAGGTAATGCCGTCAATTTTCTTTTCTTTTACCAGTTCTGCGATCTTTTCAATCAATCTGGCTTTATTTACCATGTATGGCAGCTCTGTAACAATAATACGTGACTTGCCGTTTGGCATTGTCTCAATATTAGTCACAGCTCTTACTTTGATCTTTGCACGTCCGGTGCGGTATGCTTCCTCAATGCCACGTCTGCCTAAAATGGTTGCTCCTGTAGGAAAATCAGGTCCCTTGATGATCTCCATGATCTCCTCTAAGGATGTCTCACGGTCTTCATTTACACGGTTGTCGATCATTCTTACAACCGCTGCAATGACTTCACGCAGGTTGTGAGGAGGGATATTGGTAGCCATACCAACGGCAATACCTGAAGTACCATTTACCAGCAGATTTGGGAATCTGGACGGTAATACGACTGGCTCTTTTTCTGTCTCATCAAAGTTTGGTATGAAATCTACGGTATTTTTATTGATGTCAGCCAGCATTTCCATGGAAATACGGCTTAGACGTGCCTCTGTATATCGCATAGCTGCGGCACCGTCACCGTCCACGGAACCAAAATTTCCATGTCCGTCTACCAATGGATATCTGGTAGACCAGTCCTGTGCCATGTTGACCAAGGCCCCGTAAATGGAGCTGTCGCCATGAGGATGATATTTACCCATAGTATCACCAACGATACGGGCACACTTACGATGTGGCTTATCCGGTCCGTTGTTTAACTCTATCATTGAAAACAGCACACGGCGCTGTACCGGCTTTAAGCCGTCTTTGGCGTCAGGAAGTGCTCTGGCGCTGATAACACTCATGGCATAGTCGATATAGGACTGTTCCATGGTCTTTTTAAGGTCCACGTCATGGACCTTGTCAAATACATTCGGTTCCATAATTTATCTCCTTTATGCGTAAATGTACTCTCTTTAACTCTTTCAGGAGTTCAGTCAAAGAATATTAAATATCCAGATTCTTAACTTTCTTTGCATTCTGGGCAATGAAATCACGCCTTGGCTCTACCTGGTCACCCATAAGAGTAGTAAAGGTAAGGTCTACTTCTGATGTAGTCTCTTCATCCATGGTCACACGCAGTAAAATGCGGCGTTCCGGATCCATGGTTGTCTCCCAAAGCTGCTCTGCATCCATTTCTCCCAGACCTTTGTAACGCTGGATCTTATTGCTGTTGTCACGGCCAATGTCCATGAGAATGGAATTTAATTCCTCATCACTGTAAGCATACCATACTTTTTTGTTTTTCTCGATTTTGTATAACGGTGGCTGAGCCAGGTATACATAGCCCTGCTTGATCAGCTCCGGCATAAAGCGGTAGATAAATGTAAGAAGCAGAGTACTGATGTGAGCGCCGTCCACATCCGCATCGGTCATGATAATGATCTTGTGATAGCGCAGTTTGCTGATATCGAAATCATCATGGATACCGGTGCCAAAAGCAGTAATCATAGCCTTGATCTCCGCATTGGCATAGACTTTATCCATTCTTGCCTTTTCTACGTTTAAGATCTTGCCGCGAAGAGGAAGGATTGCCTGAGTAGCTCTGGAACGTGCTGTCTTTGCAGAACCACCCGCAGAATCTCCCTCTACGATGTAGATCTCGCAGTTTTCCGGATTCTTATCAGAACAGTCTGCCAGTTTTCCCGGAAGGGCCATACCATCCAAAGCAGATTTACGACGTGTCAGGTCTCTTGCCTTTCTTGCTGCAGCTCTTGCTCTCTGTGCCAGAATAGACTTCTCACACATAACCTTAGCAACTGCCGGGTTCTGCTCCAGGAAATAGGTCAGCTGTTCGCTTACAATGCTGTCTACAGCTGCTCTGGCCTCGCTGTTGCCCAGTTTCTGCTTAGTCTGGCCTTCAAACTGAGGTTCACTGATCTTAACGCTGATAATGGCTGTTAAGCCTTCACGGATATCTTCACCTGAAAGGCTTTCTTCGTTGTCCTTTAACAGCTTATTCTTTCTTGCATAGTCATTAAAAGTCTTTGTAAGGGCATTCTTAAAGCCGGTAAGATGAGTACCGCCTTCTGGAGTGTTAATGTTATTTACAAATGTATAAATGTTCTCTGTATAGGAGTCATTGTGCTGCATAGAAACTTCTACATAAACCCCTTCTTTTGTGCCTTCGCAGTAAAGAACATTTTCATAAAGAGGTGCTTTTCCCTTGTTTAAGTAGGTAACGAACTCGCGGATACCACCTTCATAGTGGAAAGTCTCTTCTTTCTTGTCTTCTCTGTCATCTCTTAAAATGATCTTTAAGTTCTTTGTCAGGAAAGCTGTCTCTCTTAAACGGATTCTTAATGTATCATAATCGTATACAGTCTCCTCAAAGATCTCCTTATCCGGAAGGAATGTAACAGTAGTACCATGCTTATCCGGGCTGCAGTCACCGACCACCTTTAACGGATAACATACTTTTCCTCTTTCATAACGCTGCTTATAAATATGTCCATCACGGTATACTAAAACTTCCAGCCATTCAGACAGGGCATTTACAACAGAGGCGCCTACGCCGTGAAGTCCGCCGGATACCTTGTAACCGCCGTTTCCGAATTTTCCCCCTGCATGAAGGATGGTAAATACAACTTCTACTGCAGGAAGTCCCGCTTTTTTCTGGATATCTACCGGAATTCCACGTCCATCATCAATTACGGTAATGGAATTATCCGGATTAATGGTCACATCAATGGAATCGCAGTATCCTGCCAGTGCCTCATCCACTGCATTATCTACGATCTCATAAACCAGATGATGGAGTCCGCGGGCAGATGTACTGCCGATGTACATACCAGGACGCTTTCTAACTGCCTCAAGTCCTTCCAAAATCTGAATTTGATCTGCTCCGTACTGCTCTCCCATGTTCTATATCTTCCTTTCTTGCTCAGGCAGCATTTTTACGGCTTTAGGGCCATTCTCTGCAGCCTGTGTATCTGTGTGATTTAATTTTGGCTTGTAACTTTTCCTTCTTCCACTTTGAAGATCTTATCAATGTGGAACCTGTGGTTTACAAAATCCTCCAGACCTGTACAGGTGATCATGGTCTGGACATCCTGTATCGCATCTAAAAGTTGGTTCTGACGGCTGCTGTCAAGTTCTGACAGCACATCATCCAAAAGAAGCACCGGATCATCCCGGCTGATTTTCTTTACCAGTTCCAGTTCTGAAAGTTTTAAAGACAGTGCTGCTGTCCTCTGCTGGCCTTGGGAACCAAACCGGCGGATATCAATGCCATTGACCACAAAACTGATATCGTCCCTATGAGGACCTGCTAACGTGGTCTTCTGCTTTATATCCTGCTGCCGCCCCCTTCTTACTGCCGCCTCCAGTTCTTCTTCCTCTGTATCCGGGTCATAGATCACTTCCATATTTTCTTTTTCCCCAGAAAGCTTTGTGTGCAGCTCTTTGATAATTTCTCCCAGCTGATCGATAAAAGCTCTTCTTGCTTTTATTACTTCTTTTCCAAAGCGTACTAGCTGTTCATCCCATACATCCAGTGTTGCCTCATATTCCGGATGGAAACCAAGCTCTTTTAAAAGTTTGTTCCGCTGGAGAAGGACTTTGTTGTACTGAACTAAGGAATGGACATAGACTTTATCAAGCTGGCAAAGTTCCATGTCGATAAAACGCCTTCTCTCGGAAGGACCATTTTTTATAATATTTAAGTCCTCCGGTGAGAAAAACACCACATTGACCAAGCCAAACAGCTGGCTGGCCCTTCGTATGGGAATGCCGTCTACTGCGATCCCCTTGGTCTTATTTTTCTTTAAATGCATATCAATGCGACAAGGAACCATACCTTTCTTGATCTGGAGCTTAATGTGGGATTCATCTTTTCCAAACCGGATCATATCCTTGTCTTTTGCCACCCTGTGGGACTTTGTGGTGCAGCACACATAAACCGCCTCCAGGATATTGGTCTTTCCCTGTGCATTGTCGCCGTAGAGAATATTGGTTCCCTGACTCAATTCCATATGCAGTTCTTCATAATTGCGGTAATTCTTAAGTTCTATGGATTCGATGGTCATAGAGATTCTCTTTCACGGATTTACTTAATGATTTTAATAGTCTGGCCTTCATAGGCGACAACATCACCATCTACTAATTTCTTTCCTCTCTGGAAAGCCTGTTCGCCATTTACATATACAAGGCCGTCTTCAATCGCATATTTCGCATCTACACCGGACTCAACAAGACCAGCCGCTTTTAAAGCCTGGCCCAGCTTGATATATTCATCTCTTAATTTAATGGTTTGCATAATAATCTGCTATAATTCCTTTCTGTCTGCAGGGCGCGGACATGTATAAGCGTATAATGCATAATTATGCATTATACTGCAGTTGCATTAAAATTCACAGGAAGGATCAAGTAAGTATAAGTCGCGTCCTCGTCCTTGATAAAGCACGGGGACTTTGGATTCATCATATAAATATTAATCTCTTCATCATCGATCACACGGAGGGCATCAATCAGAAACTTAGGATTAAAACCGATCATAATGTCCTTTCCGGTCTTATGGATCATCAGTTCTGCATTCATGGAACCGAAGCTAGAATTTAATTTTAATTCCATGGAGTGATCACCTACATTTAAGATCAGCGGTTTTTTGTCATTTTCCCGGATCAGGATGGTGGCACGCTCAATACAGTCTAAAAATTCTTTTTTATTAATGATGACTTTTGTCTCGTAATCGCTGGAAAGCATCTGGTTGATGCGGAAATATTCGCCTTCAATCAGCCGGGAAACCACAATAGTCTGGTCAAATTCAAATAAAATGTGGTTGGCACTGAAGTAGATCAGCACATTTTTTTCATTGTCTCCACCCAAGATTTTGCTGATCTCACTTAATGTTTTTCCAGGAACGATCACCTTTGTATTTTCATAATGATCTTTTAAGATCACATTGCGGATGGCGATGCGGTGACCGTCCAAAGATACCACTTTTAACTGATTTTCATCGACTTCAAACAATTCACCGGACATCATTTTGTTGCTGTCATTTGGTGAAATGGAGAAAATCGTTTGCTGGATCACTTCTTTTAAAGTGAATTGGGACAGGCTGATGTATTTATTTTTTTCAATATAAGGAATGTAGGAAAATTCATCCCCGTCACGTCCTTGGATATTGAATACAGAATTCTCACAGCTGATGGTTGTATTGAATTTATCATCAGATTCAATGATAACTACTGCATTCTGACTGGATACCCTTCTGGTGATTTCGGAAAAAAGCTTTGCATCCAGAGCAATCTTTCCATGTTCGAGGATTTCCCCATTGACAGTTGTTTCAATGCCAAGTTCCATATCATTTCCAGTCAGTTTGATCTCACCGGAAGAAGCATCGATGAGGATACATTCTAAAATAGACATGGTGGTTTTAGAAGGGACGGCCTTCATAACAATACTGATGCCGTTGACAATATCATCTTTCTGAAATCTGAGCTTCATAATTGTTGATAACTTCCTTTCTGAGTTGTTCGTGTTTCGTTTCCCTCTGATAGGGTATATAAAGAATTATTTTTCGTAGAAACCGTAGTAGGGGCTGTGGGTTTGTGTAAAAGTGGAAAAAACCCTGAAAAACGGTGAAAAACCGGTGTGGAAATCATTGTGGAAAGCATCCACATTTTTAGGGAATATCTTAAAAGTTATCCACAGGGTAAAATCATAAAAAATTCTTCAAAAAAACGGCCCCGGTTTATCAACAGTCTGTCCACAGCTTTATCACAGCTTATTGTGGATTAATCTTTTTCTTTAAGATTTCAATGGTGCCCTTGAGATTCTCATCTTTATTCATATCCGCAGCAATCTTTTCAGAGCCATGGATGATGGTAGTATGGTCACGTCCTCCTAAAATACGGCCAATGGACTGGAGAGGAGTTTCCGTCATATTCCGGCAGAGGTACATAACGATCTGTCTTGGATAAACGATATCTTTGGTACGCTTCTGGGAAGAGATATCAAGAGGTGTAATACCAAAATGATCAGAAACTACCTGGATGATCAGGTTTGGCGTTACTTCCCGCTGGGAATTTGGGGAAATAATATCTTTCAATGCTTCTTCCGCCAGACTCAAGGTAATATCGCATTTGTTTAAGCGGGAGAGTGCAACGAGCTTTGTAAGGGCACCTTCCAGCTCACGGATATTGGATTTAATATTGGTAGCAATGTATTTAATTACTTCATTATCAATATTATAGCCTTCCATTTCCTCCTTTTTTCGCAGGATAGCCATGCGAGTCTCATAGTCCGGAGACTGGATGTCTACAGTAAGCCCCCATTCAAAACGGGAACGCAGACGTTCTTCCAGAGTTTCTATTTCTTTCGGAGGTTTATCGGAAGATATGATAATCTGCTTCTTTGATTCATACAATGTATTAAAGGTATGGAAAAATTCCTCCTGGGTACTTTCCTTTCCTATAATAAACTGGATATCATCGATGAGAAGCACGTCGTTGTTACGGTATTTTTCACGAAATTCCGTAGTTGTAATGTTGTTTTTGTTACGGATTGCGTCGATCAGCTCATTCGTAAAGGTCTCAGAACTGACATAAAGGATTTTCGCCTTTGGGTTGTTTTTTAAAATAAAATGAGCAACTGCGTGCATCAGATGGGTCTTCCCAAGACCAACGCCTCCGTAGATGAAAAGTGGATTGTAGATTTCACCTGGAGATTCTGCAACAGCAAGGGCTGCAGCATGAGCCAGATTGTTATTGGAACCTACAACGAAGGTATCGAAGGTATATTTGGGGTTTAAATTGGCGCTTTGTATTACATCTGGACTGACAACTGCTTTGTTTTTCTGAATGAGAGAAGGGGCCGGTTCTTTCTTTTCCTCCTCGATCTGGTCCTTTATCTTAAATTCCACAGCACAGTCCTGATCCAGAAATTCTGAAATGGTAACTTGTAATAAAAGGCCGTATTTCTTTTTTACATAGGCTAAAAATGTCTGTTCCGGAACGATGATGGTAACGGTATTTCCCTTAAACGCATAAGGAGTTAAAG
>CAVFER010000081.1:0-8532 GCA_963621525.1 bacterium
CTTCTACCTTTTCAGGATATGCATTTTCACCCATATGACCGATACGGATCACCTTTCCGGCAAAAGCACCAAAGGAACCTGCTAACATAATGTTGCATTTTTCTTTCATGGCTGTAAGGATAGCCGTGTCTGTTGTTCCTTCCGGAACATTAAATACAGTAACTGTATTGGAAAATCCGCTTTCCTGATATAAATCCAGTCCAGCTTCCACGACTGCTTCTCTC
This sequence comes from bacterium, assembly GCA_963621525.1. GTDB lineage: Bacteria > Bacillota > Clostridia > Lachnospirales > Lachnospiraceae > Enterocloster. Next base: position 225 of record CAVFER010000081.1, read on the forward strand.
ACTGCTCTACCGATCTTTGCATGGCGCTCTAGCATGCCTGGATCATTTTTAATATTATCAAAGGCCTGACGGAGACCATAGATATCGCTGATTGGCATGGTATATGGGAACCACTGTTTCTCATAATAACCGTCAAAGATCAGGATATTTGCGTAGAAAGAAGCAACCGGTGTCTTTCTGGAGCGCATTACTTTATAAGCATCATTGCTGATTGTCACAAAGCTTAATCCCGGAGGTGCGGAAACTGCCTTCTGAGAGCCGCCGCAAAGAAGATCGACCTGGTAATCATCTACTCGCATCTCTTCTCCAAACATGGCTGAAACAGAATCTACCAATGTGAGGATACCATATTTTTTTAATAATGGACAAAGCTTTGAAACATCATTTAACATACCGCTTGGAGTGTCACAGTGTACTAAAGCTGCATATTTAAAATCGTGATCCTTTTCCAGATATTCTTCCAGTGCTTTCACATCAAAAGCATTGCGGTAGTCGGTGGAATAAAGGACTGGTTCTGCGCCGTACATGGTCACGAAACCTGCAAAGCCTTTTCCATATTCTCCATTGTCCATTACCAACACCCTGTCTCCTTTTTCCGTAAGAGTGGCACAGGCTGCTTCCAGTCCTAAAATGCCTTCTCCATCCAGGATCAGTGTCTCATTTTTTGTATGAAGGAGTTCGCTGATCTCTTCACAGGTCTCCTTATAAAAATCATAAAAATCTCCATCCAGATCTGGGTTGGTACAGGCAAGTGCCCGTGCCTGCCGCACATTTTCCCTTACTTGTGTAGGGCCGGGTGTCATGATATCGTACATGGTGATCTTCCTCATCTTTCTCTTACTCGCAGGTAATAGAGCCTGCTTTTTTGATACTGCCAAACTTCTTTCCTTACTTTAAGATAGGACGCAGTACCTTACGAAGCTGCTCTACGCTGATAAGAACGATCACAGCTGCGGTACCTATCTGCACCAGATTTCCCGGAATCGAAGCTGCCGGAGCAAACAGGTTATGGTAAATAATCACTTCTGCGATATAATAACCCATTACCTTGATCACACATGCTATTGCAATAGCTGCTGCATCTCTTACTGTGCTGTGGTGCCCTTCTGTTATAACACCTACTACATAACCCATTGCACCTACAATGATAAAGGTAAATGGTGCCCATACAGTCCAACCGGATAACAGGTCAAACAGTCCCATACCAAAAGCACCTGCTAACATACCGGTGCGTTTGCCTAAGAGAATCGCACAAATAAATAAGGGCACGTTTCCCAAATGAATCAGTCCTCCGTTTGCTGCGATTGGAAGTCTCACATTTACAAATGCTGTAAACACATAGGTCAGTGCAATAAACATTGCATCTAAAACCAGTTCTTTTGTACTGTATCCGCTTTTTGCAACCGCAGCTGCCTGTTTTGTATTTGTTCTCATAATCCTTTTCCTCTCTTCCTGATGAAGGTACTCTCAGGGCCCATAGAGAACAGGCATCAGGTTTTCTTTTTGTATTTGCTTTATTAGCTTAACCCAAGGATAAAGGATAATTGGTTTTTTGAAAACATCCAGTTTTCAAATAATCAACCAGTCCAGTTTTAAATAATCTGTAATTGCCTTTAACCTAACAGTTCCCGAACCATTTTGGCATCAAAGATCACTTTGTCTACATGATTTACTTCAATCTGGTAAAGTGCATTGGCAGCAATATGTTCTGCTGCCTGCTCCAGATCACGGATACCTGTAGTGTCAGAATAACGTCGTACCACCTCATCTAAAGCTTCTGGAAGGATCACACATTCTTCTTCCTTCATGCTCATTCTCTTTAATATCTTTGGAAGGGCAAATTTTGTAAAAATGATCTTCTTTTCCTCTTCTGTATAATCCGGGATATCGATCACTGCAAAACGGGACATTAACGGGGCGCTGATAAGAGCTCGGTCATTTGCTGTGGCAATTGGATATACACCGGCTGTAGGCACCATGCACTCCATATAGTTATCAGTAAAGCCAAGGTTATCTAACAGTGTTAAAAGCACATCGGCCGGATTGCCGTTTCCTTTGCCGGAAGCTGCTTTGTCTAACTCATTGATGATAAATACAAGGTTTGACTGACCAGACAGAGAAAATGCTTCCATAATGATACCCGGCTTTGCGTTTGCATAGACACGGGAGCTGCCTGTCAGCTGTTCAGGATCATTAATAGAACTCATATCCAAAGTAGTCCACGGCAGCTTCAGGATTCTTGCTACTGCATAGGCAATCTGTGATTTTCCAGTTCCTGCCGGTCCAATGAGAAGGATGCCATAAGCCGGAAGTGTGTGGGTACGGTTGATCTGGATAATCGTTTCTATGATACGTTGTTTTACACGCTCCATTCCGTATAACTCTTCATCCAGTATTTGTCTTGCCTCATCTGGATCAATGGCCTCGAAATAATTGCTCTTCCACTGGATGTTCATCATAATAGATAAGGCTCTCTGTGCGTGACGGCGTTCTTCCGGAGAAACCTCATGAGAATTGGCAACTGCCAGGTTTCTTCTTGCCCAGAGACGAATATTGTCAGGAAGTGTCCTTCCGGCACAGGTCATAAAATCAGTAATGCTCTGTAGGCTGGTCAGCTTCATATCATCTCCGTCTTCGTCTGCATCCTCTTCACGAATCTCCTCTGCCGGTGCACTGCTGGCCTGAAGACGGTCGATCATATACTGTAAAAAGCCGTCTTCTGCCGAAAGCTTGGTACCACCTCCAAAAGCGATCTCTCGAATCTTGTATACAGCATACCCGTCTGGCTCATTAGAACCGGAAAGACGCACATTGATATGGCTTTCTCCCAACCATTTAAGCAGACTTACAAAACGGGCATCTACTTTTAAAATATCGGCACTGACTCTACCACCGCCTTCTACCTGAAATTCAAAAGCAGTTTTACGGATTGGATTGGTAAATACCCCCCAGGAATGGTGTTCCCATTTTCTATCGCTGTTGTCCAGAACCAGGATCGGATGTTCTGAAGAAGCTGTTGTTTCGCTGGAGCGGATCACGGTGAATGTGCACTCCGTCGTTTTCTTTTCTTCTTTTGGTTCATCGTTAAAATCAAAAACTGGCATTTTTTTCTCCTCGCAATTAAATCATTCTATTTTTTTCGCAAACTCATTTCAAGTTTACCATGGATTTATCGTATCAACAACACCTCTTTTGTTACTGTTATTCTCCCCTCCGCCTCCTTGACATAACTGCCTAAAGATGATACAATGGCAGAAATAGCATTTCTTCGTTGGCCTACCAGATAAACAAAAACTGAGTATTTCATTCAGGGGTTGTACTGGTTTCGACGGGGGTCATGCAGCTGGTGAAGCTATCCCCATGCGATGGGTTAAATGGCAAAATTAAAAATAAACGCTAACGACGAATTAGCATACGCTGCCTAATGGCAGCTGTCAGACTTAAGGCACCTACACTTTAAGACCCTGGCATCGACTATGTAGGAAACGACGCATGCAAAGCTTTGCGCATGTGGGCGTATTATGAAGCTACTAAAACCGTCAGAGTGTTTCTTCCCGGGCGGCAGAGGGAATGTCAAATAAGGAACTATGATAGTAGAAGAACAGGGAATTGATTTTCGGACAGGGGTTCGATTCCCCTCAGCTCCACTTTTTAAAAGACCGCATAATTGCTGGAAAAGCCAGTGTTTATGCGGTTTTTTAGTACTTTCAGGATGTACAAAGCGGAAGCCAAAAAGGCTCAAAAAACGCCTGTTTTCCGGGCAAATATCACACGAAGTATCACACGAAAAAAGGGCCAAAAAAGCCAGTAAACACAAGGCTTTGCGGGCTATTATCAAGCACAAAAAAGGAATGACTGGTATCACACAACAGCGCTTAACATGAAAAAAAAACAAACGCACCCGATCCACGGCTAAAGGATTTCGGGTGCGTTTTTGCGACGTCGCAATACTACAGTTCCATGGCGATCCGCTCCGTTGAACTGGTCCAGGTACGGTTGAACCGCTCCACACCATTCCCGATCAGAGCGCCGCTATAGATCCAGGCATCTGCAGGAAGGAACGGGCGTAGCTTCTTTGCATTATCTCCGCTCCTGAGGCTTCTGAGCGCTTTTAGCTGCTGTTTCCTGACCTCTGTCTCACTGATCCCGCAGAACTGCCCGCATTGCTTCATGGTCATATTACCTTTGTACCGGCTGCGGATCACATCCGGCTGCTTTCCTGGCAGGCTGTCCACACACTGCCATAAGACAGAGCAAAGTTCTTCCTGTTCCAAGCGGTCAAGCGCCTCTTCATATGGATCCGTGGCAGAGGCCGCCAGCTCTCCCAGTGTGGTGTCTTCTTCCCCTTCTGCTCCCTTTATAGGTGCGTCCAGGCGTCCCACCGCAGCCATACAGGCGTCATACTGTATTTCCCTTAACTGTTCCAGGGTAAGCCATAAAAAGCGACATAATTCGGCTTCTGTGGGCTTGCGTCCCTGTTCTGTCTGAAAGTCTGTGCAGAACTTCCGGTATTTTCTGATAGCCTCCTGGCGGCCTGCAGACAGGCGCAGAGGGCTTCCGGTGTTCTGTATATACCTCTGCATCCTCTGCTGGATCCAGTGGCTTGCATAGGTAAGGAACTTAACGCCTTGGTCTGCTTCATAGTGATCTATTGCATCATACAGTGCTAAAAAGCCCTCCTGTTCCAGGTCTTCCAGTTCTCCCTGACCATGGTACTTATAAGCCATAGCATGAATAAAATCTTTTACCTGATCATACAGAATAGCCATATTGTTACCCACATTCTCACCGGCCCGGATCCTGACCGCCAGCTGCTCATTTGTCATCGCCTGTTGCCTCCCTGATCATTTATCTAACTTTCTTGCGATCCAATGGCCCAGGAAGGTTCCTGCAGTGATCGCAAGCAGCTTTATGATTAATTCCATACTTATTTACCTTTCTGATTTGCTGTAACTTCTTCCAGTATCTTTTCCAATTCATTGATCCGGTGCTGCTGTTCATCCGTCCGGATCGCAGACAGGACCGCATTACAGCCCAGTATAATGGTGTTGGCTGTCTTGCTGTCCATTTCTCCATTCACAACCATATTCATAACCCTGGACAATGTACGGCGGACTTCCGTAGCCGTCTTGGTCTTAAGTCTGATCTGGGGCATCTTATCCGCCTCCCTTCCATAGCTCCGCTGCGTTACAGGTCAAAGCCTGGGCGATCTGGCGCCAGTCATCCTGAGGCAGTCCCAACAGTTCTAACAGATCCGCTGCGCTTTTCCCAGTATATGAATTCTCTTTTAAGGCCCTTTCCCACGGCTTCAAGCGTGGCGCTTTCAGCTCCCTGGCTTTTATCGTTAATCGTTCTAAACGGTCCATATATTCCTTTCAAAAAGCCCCAGATCATCCGCACAGGACGTCTGGGGCGTTCTCTTATGCTGTCTTATTTTCCTGGTAATAGATCGCCTTTGCCTTATTCTCTAAAACGAAAGCGTCATAGCAGATACGGCCCTCTACCAGGGAACCGGAAATACCCGGTGGATCCTCATGGATCTTGTAGTCTTCCAGCTTGGTAGGTGCAACCGTAGCCACTGGATGAGCCAGCATAAACCCGAAGTTTTTCGGAAGCCTTGCCGCTGGTACCTTGATCACGTTCGCCCCGTCCAAGTTCGCAATTACGCCTTTAAGCCTCAGATCATTACCAATATTGGTTTCCATGATAATGTCTTTGCAGCGTTTCATTAATACGAACACATCTGGAGTAACAACCAGCTGGCGGCCGTCCTCTGGTACATCTGCATTATCCAGGGCATTTCCTGCTTTCAGGATCTCTGTATAGATATTTTCCTCTGTCAAGGTCACTGGATCCGGTTTGTGGCCCGCTCCGGTGGTCATAACACTATACACATAGGTATCAACTTCCGGAACAACTACCTGTCTTTGCTGTCTTGCAAGGGCAGAGGCTCCATTTAATACGTTGCCTGTCTCGTCCTTATCCAGCTTGTCAATAGCAAATGTAAAAGAACGGTCTTTCTTTAACGTGAACTCTTCTGTAGTTGCGTCCAGGTCCTGAACAGTGCCATATCTGGAACCTGTAAAGCCCGGGGACGGGTTACGGCTGTAGTCCTGCATTGCAGAGGTCGTAACCTTATACACCTTTACCGTATGGGCGCCGGTCCAGTCAAAATCCTGATTGGTCAGCAGAGATTTCTTGCTTTCTTTTGTAAAAATCTCATCCACATACGGTAAATACCTTGTAACTAAATTAATTGCCATGCTTTATACCTCTCAATAATTCAGGCCCATGGCAGCGCGTACAGGATCGCTACTTACTGGCTGATCAGAGCCTCTAGCTGTACCTACCTGGACAAAGCCCGTCTCCTGCTTCACTTCTTTCTTGCTGCTGCCATAGATCTGCTGTAACTTATCTAACTTTGCTTTTAAATCATTTTCATCTGTACAGGTGATCACATCCGCCAGATCAGCGCTCATGCCGCGGGTACTAAGCTGTTCTCTCACTAACAGGCGCATTTCCCGTGCCTGCAGGTCTGCAAACTTCTTTTCGTACTCTGCTTTAACCTCTTTCGCTGCCTGATCTTTCATTCGATATATCCGGGACTGGATAAAGCTATTTACTTCTTCCTGGGTAAAATGCTTATCATTATTACCGGTTGCCTCCTGTACACCTTCCTGCCCCACATTAGCCGCCTGGGTGCCTTCGTTTACTGCGCTTGTGTTATTTTCCATACTGTTTTGCCTTTCTCCGTTTAACGCCCGGTCGGCTCTTTGATCGGGCAGCTTTACCCCGCCGCCCATAGGGGAAAAGGAGATTAAAAAAGTATGCCAGCATCAAAACCACTGGATGATCAAAGCAAACAAAAAGCACGGGAACAGGTAAAGGCATTTCTGCCCTATTCCTATTCCCGCGCCTGTCTTTCAAAGGCTTCCCTGCAGCTATGCAGACTGCAGAGGGTACTTTGCAATATTCTGTTTGCCTATGCTTATTATACCAGATTGCCAGGGGGTATGCAATGGATTTTTCAGTATTTACAAGGGTTTTCGCCTGTTTTCCGGGGCGTAGGCGTACAATAAAACAGGGGCCAGGTCTGCATTTTATGCATATCTGAACCCCTGTTATTTGCGATGTCGCAATTATTCCATTATGATATAAGCCTTTAGGAAATGCCCTTTCTGATCCCTGGAAGCTTTCCAGCTCTTTACGTATGGCTTAAGTCTTTCCAGGACCTTTTGCAGCTCTTCCGGCCGCTCATACGAAACTTTGATCTTTATCATGCTACTCCTTTCCTTCTGATCCAGGCAGTTGGTAAGGCTGCTTGGTCAGTTATTATTGTAAGGTGCCACACTATCGCAGTGGCCGCGGCTCAAGTTTGATTATATCTTTTGAAAATCTATGTAAAGGCCGTTCTATGCTGTTTTCTTCCTGCTACGGATCTCTGCCACCTGATCCAGGGCACACATAAGCCCACGCAGCTTTGAACAGTCCGACCATGACCGGAAATTTTCTCGCGCTTTGCCGTCCAAGGCCAAATAATTAGTAATAAATTCTACAACCTGATCCAGTGAGGAGCAGTCATCATTAAGTACAATCGTGTCTGCCTTTGGAGCATATACCAGACAGATAAAACCGTGATCCGGTAACAATTCGCTTTCAGCTGCTACAATTCTATATTGTAAATTCAACATTTTCATGTCTTTCCCTTCCGCCGAGCCATGCTAATATAGTTATGTGAGTTTTTACGGCTCCGGCTATAACTTGCCCTGTAGGGTGTTGGCGCATCTTACAGGGCCCCTTTTCTTTTAGTAGTTGTCCCCGATCATAGAGGTGTTTACTTCAATTCCACTCAGGAAATACGCCTTAAGCATCTCTACGGCCTGGTCTCTGGTGAAACCTTCCTCTACTGCAATGTCGATCAGATCACGCTGGAAGGTCAACCAGTCCCGGAACGTTTTCTTTACATCTAACTGCGCTCTACCATATGTCATTACTCTTTTTCCTCCGTTTTAAGCTTAACTTTAATTTCTACCTCATGTCCTCCAATTCTTTTTGAAATATCACGTACAATACTTGTGAGTTTCTGTTTCTCTTCTTCATTTACTAAATCAAATACTGACACAGTAGCCGTAAAATCCATATTGCCCCAAACTAAAAAATGTCCTTTCATTAATGTCACTCCTTTCTGCTACTTGGGTGCAATAGGTGCAGTTTTTTAGTTATACCACGCTTTATATACACATATATGTCTTTTTACCGGTATTTTCTTTTATATATATTTGCTTTTCAAAAAAATTGCACCTTTTGC
>CAVFER010000081.1:8542-9045 GCA_963621525.1 bacterium
CACCCAAACACATTTTTTTCTAGTCAAATGGTATAATTTCCTGGGTGCAGTCAACTTGAACAAATGCACTTTCTGGTGTATTTTCTGCACTCTTTATTGCACCCTTCCAGTAAATATCTTTAAAACACCGTACACCATGATATGTAATTTTAATATATCCTTTTGTTTCTAAATCCTCATAAAACCGATTACGTGATAATGCTTTTAGTTGTTCTTCGGTGCAATATGTTTCATACCGATTGAATAATTCCTTACGTTCTATCCTGCCTCCCTCTGACTTTTCGGTACAGTCTCCCATGAATGCAGTCACACTGTCTGAATTACGGTAATATTCATGTACAAGCTGCTTACTGTTCGGACTATCCAGTTCCACACCTGCAGCATATACCGCCCTGATTGACTGGACACACCTACAAATAAACGCTGGCATACTCCGGGCAAGCCCTTCCTTCAGATCATTAATCTTCGGGCCTTTTTTACTTATATTGATCATTAACAACCGC
>CAVFER010000082.1:0-8558 GCA_963621525.1 bacterium
AATGACAAAAAGGGACAGGAAGAGAATCGGGTTCGGAAGATGGCGGAGAAGTAGTAGAAACCGTAGAGGTGGCAGAAATAGTATAACTAAAAAGAAGTAATGGAAGTGCTAGAAACAGAATAAGTGTTTTACCTGTAAAGACAGGACAGCAGCCGCAAGAGTAAGATTTTGCGGCTGCTGTTTTTTTGTGCTGTCAGAAGTCTGAAAGCAGACATTTGTAATATAGCATCAGTAAAGATACTGCACTTCTTCCAGAATGTCCTTGGCGCTTTCATAAATGTGCTCAATGGAATTGAAATCAAAACGTAGCGAAGGACCGGAAACGCTCACGGCGGCAATAGGTTCCCGATTATTTCCGAAAACAGGCACAGCTACACAAGAGACACCGAATTCATGCTCCATATTGTCGATCGCGTACCCTCGTTCCTGTATCTGCGTAAGCTCCTGCAGGAGTTTCTGGCGGTCAGTGATGGTATTGGAAGTATAGGGTTTAAAGGTATCAGGTAAAAAGGGCCTTTTTTCCTCCGGCATGAAAGCAAGAAGACATTTACCAAGACCGGTGCAGTACATGGGGGCTCTTTCTCCTAAAATAGTACGGGGAATAGAAGCAGAGGGGGTACGGGTGGCCAGATAGAGCACATCTGCTTCATAGGGAATTCCCAAATACACGGTTTCACCGGTGGCGTCGGCTATTTTTTGCAGATATGGAACCATTGTGGTGGGAAGATCATTCTCTTTATTAATGAGATAACTGAACTGCAGCAGTTTTAGTCCGAGGGAATATTTAGAGGTAACCGGATCTTGCTTCAGATAACCGGTGGCTGTGAATGTGCTGGCAATGTTATAAACAGTGGCCTTGTTATAACCGAGCATCGCCGAAAGCTCCGAAATTCCCAGCTTAGGATGTTCAGCGGAAAAACACTCTAAAAGCTGCAGGGCTTTAACAAGAGACTTTACTTTAACAGTTTCGTTTATCTGCGTACATTCATTGTTCGGTTCTTCGGTGTGAGAAATATCTGTTTTATCTTTCATGGTATTTATTTTTCCTCGCGTTTCTTAATTGTTCTGTTTTAGGAGTGGAATATCCATATCGCAAATGCTGTCCTTGCGTATTGGGTAAATTACATAGAAGAAAAGCTGTGAATATAGTTTCATGGTAGCACAGTGAGTTTCTGAAAACAATACATGTTTAATATTTGATATAAATGTTTAACATAGATAAACATGTCGAAAGAAATATATGACGATGAGTTTTAAGCAATATTTTTAAATGTGTACATTATGCACAAAACAAGGCCCTAAATATGTACACATAAAATTATTGAAGAAGATTTGGTTTGTATGTATAATGAATATCAACAAATAAAAATAAATACTGTTTAACAATAATAAACAACAAGGCGGCAAGAAAGAACAGAGAAGTACAAGAAAAAAATGAAGCAAAAATAGCTTGCAAATGATGGGAGGGCAAATGAAAAAGACGAATTGGCATTATGTACGCAGGCAATTATATAAGAATCGTTATCTTTATCTCATGATTGCACTGCCGGTCATTTATTTTGTGATCTTCAAATACGGAGCCATTGCATGGCTGGGAATTGCGTTCAAAAATTTCAATGCCCGGGCGGGATTTTTTGGAAGCAAATGGGTAGGGCTTAAATATTTCAGAATGTTTCTACAGGATCCTTATTTTTATAAGATCCTGAGAAATACAGTACTGATCAGTCTTTGGTGCCTGATCTTTTACTTCCCGGTGCCGATCATATTGGCTCTTCTGATCAATGAAGTGCGAAATAAGCATGCAAAGAAATTTGTGCAGACGATTACCTATATGCCTTATTTCGTATCGACGGTGGTTGTTTGCAGTCTGGTGATGAACATTTTTGCTACAGACGGACTGGTAAATCAGGTGGCGGAAATGCTCGGCGGAACATCCAAAACTTTTATGTCTGACCCCAATTGGTTTCGACCGATTTACGTTATTTCCGAGATATGGCAACAGGCAGGTTGGGGATCGATCATTTACATTGCAGCATTGGCAGGAGTGGACCAACAGCTTTATGAGGCGGCTTCCATTGATGGCGCAACCAGATGGCAGAAGGTTTTACATGTGAGCATTCCGGGCATTGCTCCGATCATATCCATACAGTTCCTTTTGACAGTGGGCAGAATGCTTACAGTTGGATATGAAAAGATTCTGCTGTTATATACCGGTTCTACTTACGAAACAGCAGATGTTATTTCTACATACGTGTACAGGAGAGGTCTGATCAATGCGAATTATAGTTATGGTGCAGCCATCAGCATTGTACAGGCGATATTGTCTCTGGTTTTGATTTCTGCAGCGAATAAGGCAGCTGATAAAATCGGAGCCACCAGCTTGTGGTAGGAAATAAAAACTATTATCGCATGGTCATACGGAGAAATTCATCTGCTGAAATTCTCCTCATGTTTCGCAATAAACTGCGACAGAGAGGTAAAAAATGAGTAATGATGCAAAAGCAAAAAAACAGAAGAAAAAACTGACTGCCAGCGAAAAAATATTCAATGGCGTGGTGGCAGTGGCATTGATCATTTGTTGCATTGTGGTCATCTTTCCGCTGTATTACATGTTTATCGTTTCTATCAGCGATGGCTATGCTGTGACAAGAGGAGAAGTATTTCTGTGGCCGAAGGGAATCAATTTCAGTGCATACAAGATCGCACTTGGATACTCGACGGTGCTGCGCTCCTTCGGAAACTCGATCCTTTACACAGTGGTTGGAACTGTGATCGCTGTGAGTGTGACCGCGTTATGTGCTTATCCGCTGTCAAGACGAAGCTTCTATGGACGAGGAATACTGACCTTTTTAATTACATTTACTATGTTTTTTGATTCTGGTCTCGTTGCCAATTATATGGTGGTTTCTTCCCTTCATATGAAAAATACGATCTGGGCCATGGTGCTTCCCGGCGCTATCAGCGTCTGGTACATGATCATCATGAGAACCTTTTTCCAGGGAATACCTGAGGAATTATACGAGTCGGCCTATTTGGATGGTGCTAATGATTTAACGATTTTCTTCAAAATAATAATTCCGCTTTCTAAAGCGGTTTTTGCAACATTGGTTTTATTCTATGCGGTACAGCTTTGGAATTCCTTTATCCCGGCACTCTTATATCTGGATGACAGCAAGATGTATCCCATGCAGTTACTTCTTAGAAACATTGTTATGGGAAGCAATAGCGCGGCAACGGGATCGGCAACTATAGCAGGGGATATGGCAGCCCTGGGCAAGAATATCAAGTATGCAGTTATTTTTATCACTACACTGCCGATTTTGGTGGTTTATCCCTTTGTGCAGAAACACTTTGTGAAAGGTGTCATGGTAGGCTCTATAAAAGGGTAAAAAGAATATATAAACAGGAGGTAGAAAACAGTATGAAAAAGCGAACAATGAAAAAGTGGATGGCAGCAGGATTAGCAGCTGTGATGACAGCGGGAATGCTGACAGGCTGCGGCGGTGGAACATCGAGTGGAACTGCCGGAGGAGAGACTGACTCCGCAGCAGCATCTGATGATGAGCTGATCACAGTCACCTTTATGAGATCACAGTCCGCTGTTATGCCTATGGAAGAACAGAACAAGGTTGTGGAGATCGTAAAGGATAAATTTAATATTCAGCTGGAGTTGCAGCTTATTCCGGATGCGGATTACACGACTAAGCGTTCCGTTGCTTTGGCTTCCGACGATCTTCCGGATATCATTTCGGGAGTATCTCTTGCCGAACTGCGTCAGTATGCACCTACCGGCATGTTTTTGAACATTAACGATTACCAGGAACAGGCCAAGGATTACCTGGACATTGTGCAGGCGGATGACAGAGCGGAAGCAACCAAGAATTATGAAGTGGACGGAGGATTATACGGTTTCCAGATGTTGGAATATAACCGTATCGATTTAGCTTCTCTTCCGGCTCTTCGTATGGACAGACTGGCAGAGACCGGCTTGGATGAGCCCACCACCTGGGACGAGCTTTATGATGTGATGCTGGCTATTAAAGAACTTTATCCGGATAATTACGTCTTTTCCACCAGAAATGGCACTACCTATATGATCGGACAGCTTGCCTATGCTATGGGCAGTGGCGGTTTTCCTTGCTTTTCTACCTCCGGTATTTACTTTGAGCCTAAAACAGAAAGCTGGACCTATGGACCTACCCAGGATTCTTTTAAGTATGTGATCCAATTCCTGTCAAATGCGTATAAGGATGGTTTGTTAGATCCTGATTATGCTTCCATGGATAAGGATACAGAACATGAAAAACTGAGCAACGGCTCTCTATCTTTAGTATTTGATAATAACTCCTTCGTAGGTCGTGTGTATAACCCGGCACTTGCACAGACAGATGAGAATGCATATTTCGATATCCTGAAACCTATGAAGAGTAACAATGATACCCAGAGAGCACTTCGCTATGAAAAGGATTGGACAGAATTTGCATGCGTCAGCGCAGATACCAAATATCCGGAAAGAGTCATGGAACTGCTGAACTGGATGTATACCGAAGAGGGGCGTATGGTAACCAACTTCGGTGAAGAGGGAACAGATTACAGCGTGGATGATAATGGCGATATCATCACCAGCGAGACACTCATTGAAAAGCATGCAAATGATTCAGATATCGCATCTGCTGTACGAAGTGAGTTAGGAACCGGTCTTCTGGGATTGGGCCGCTATATTGATGAGTCTTTGGATGCGCAGATTTCCGATAAGGCATTTGTAGAAGAGGGAGAAGAAATCAGGACTTGGACACAGGATGGTCTTGTGGATTATAACAAAGCAGTTCCTTCCTTTACTACAGAGGAGCAGGAGCAGGTAACAGAACTGGAACAGTCTATAGCCAATGTATTTACCACAGAAATCGACGGCTTTATCAATGGACAGCGTTCTATGGATGAATGGGATAGCTTTGTGGAGACATTGAAGAGTCAGGGAACAGAGCAGCTTGAAAAGCTTTACAACGAAGCTTATCAGCGGGCACAGCAGTAATAGACAGAGGGCAAAATAAGTAATCAACAGAGAGGGGCTATCGCGAAACCGATAGCCCTGTTCCTTAAAGGAGGATAGGTGATGAATCTGACAGATCTGACAGTGCAGATAACACCGGAAAGAACTGCATTTGAGGAGAAAACAGCAGAACTTTTCTGCAAAATACTGAAGAAAAAGAGTGGCCTTGCTATTTGCCAGTCAAAGAATCCCGGAGCAGCGACAGTGGAATTCTACAGGGAAGGTGTTGGCCTGAAGGAAGAGGTTTCTGCACTTTTTGCAAACGTCGCAAGACCGGGAAAAGAAGGTTATCGAATCCGGTTTGTAACAGAAGAAGACAGAGTGCGTCTGGTAGTGCTGGGAAGTGATGAGCGGGGAGAATTCTATGGGATGGCATGGATTCTCAGAAAAGCAGAAATCAGAGAGGGAAGCATTGAAATCCCCGAGAGTCTGGATGGTATTTCCATGACACCGGAATATTCTCTGCGTGGTCATCAGCTGGGCTATCGGGATAAAAATAATACCTACTCAGCGTGGCGGACAGAAGATTTTGAGGCTTACATTCAGGATTTGGCATTGTTTGGCGCCAACGCTATAGAATTATTGCCGCCTAAGACGGATGATAATCTTTATTCGGCTACTTTTTTGCAGGATCCTTATGAAATCATGAAGGAAGTATCTGCGATCATTCATTCTTATCACATGGATGTGTGGCTTTGGTATCCGAACGTAGGAAAAGATTATACGGATTGGTCCTGCATCGATGCAGAACTAAAGGAAAGAGAAAAGGTATTTGCAGAAATTCCCTATCTGGATGCGATTCTTGTTCCTTTAGGAGATCCGGGATCCCTGTGGCCTGCGGCGGCCTTCCGATTGACAGAGCAGTTTGTCAGGATCATGCACAAATATCATCCCCATGCAAAAGTATGGGTGGCACCGCAGCATTTTCAGCCGGAACCCGGGTGGTATGATGAATTTTATGAAGAAATAGCAAAGGAACCGGATTGGGTAGATGGTGTATGCTTTGCACCGTGGGAACAGCATACCGTATCGGAGATGGCAGAAAGACTTCCGAAAAAATACAGGGAGAACATTCGAAATTATCCGGACGTTTCACATAATACCAACTGCCAGTTCCCTGTCCCGAATTGGGACTTTGCATTTGCTCTTACCAGTGGCAGAGAAGGGTACAATGCAAGACCCAGACAGATGAAGCATATTCACAATTTGATCGAACCGTATACCACTGGCACGATTACTTATTCAGAAGGTATTCATGATGATGTGAATAAGTTTGTATGGGTGGACCAGGACTTTGACAGTAAACGACAGGTGGAGGAAACGCTGGAGGACTATGTTCGATACTTTATAGATCCGGATATGGTCTCGCCTCTGACGGAAATACTTTTAAGTCTGGAGGATAACTGGACCGGACCGATAGCAGAAAACGAGAGTATAGACAGTACGTATCAGAAGATGATGGAAACAGATCGACATGCACCGGAGAAGGTAAAGAAAAATTATCGATACCAGATGCTGTTGCTTCGGGTGTTGACGGATTACTGGACAAAGCAAAAGTATATCTATGATCAAATGCTGGAAAAACAGGCGCTTCGGGCGATCGGAAAGGCAAAGGAGACAGGAAGTGCTGCAGCGATAAAAGAAGCAAGAAGTATATTGAATCTGGCTAAGGATAGACCGGCAGCGGAGGATACACTGTTTGAAATGGAAAAACTGTCGGATCTACTGCGGGAGAACTGTAAAATCCAGCTGACTGTGGGACACCACGGAGGGCAGAGGTGGATCCGAGGGGCATATTTGGAAACTAGAGATATGCCATTGAACGATTACCAGTTCCTGATGCAGCGTTTCAAAGAGATAGAAAAACTAGCGGAGGAAGAAAAACGTACAGAAGCCCTGCTGCAACTGACATTGCGGGATGATCCGGGAGATGGAAATATATATTGCAATTTAGGCTCCTACGAGGGATATAGGCATGTGGTGAAGCAACATACGTGGGAAGAAGATCCGGGGTATCTTCATACGCCGTTGATGGATCACAGTATTTACAGCATTATGGGGCTGTTCCATGACATGAAGGGATGGTATACAGAATTTCCCATGCCTCTTGGCTGGGCGATGAATACTACGGTACTTTACGGAACACCGCTGGAGGTGCAGTTTGATGGATTGGATCCTGCAGCTGCGTATACGCTGCAGATTTTCTATCCCAACAGTTTCCTGAAGGCAGTGCATCATATGCAAAAGCCGGAGGATGACACATTGGTTCATTTCTATGCAGGAGATATCTTGTTGGCAGACAGCATTCCGAGAGAGAAGTTGGATGGTAATGCAGGATGGTTCTATGAATTGCCCAGGGAATCTTATGGAGATGGAACATTAAAACTGCGATGGGAGATATATGATACGCTGAAAGCCTTTGCAGTTAGTGAAATCTGGATTTACAGGAAACCATAAACTGACGAAAACACGAAAGAAATGTGAGGGTATTATCATGGAATTTCCAGGGGGAATCTGGCCGGTTATGCTGACGCCCTTCACCGCTGATAACCGGATCGATGAAGAAGGACTTCGCAATTTAGTGGAATTCTATATTGCAAACGGCGTGGACGGACTTTTTGCAGCCTGCCAGTCCAGTGAGATTTTTTATTTAAACAAAGAAGAACGGCTGCGCATTACGGAAATTACGGTGCAGACGGCTGATCACAGAGTGCCGGTCATTGCAAGCGGAAATACGTCGGACTCGTTGGAAGAGCAGGCAGAAGAATTAAATGCGGCATGGAAACTGGGGGCAGATGCGGTCATTATTTTGTCTAATCGCCTGGCGGCAGAAGAAGAGGACAGTGATATTTGGATCAGTAATCTGCAGCGCTTATTGGAAATGTTGGAGCCGGATATGAAGCTTGGCATGTATGAATGCCCCTATCCCTACAAAAGAGTTTTATCTCGGGCAGAGCTACAGGCTATGATTGACAGTGACCGGTTCTATTTTATCAAGGACACCTGTTGCGATGCAGCATTGATCAAAGAAAGAATTCAGCAGATTCAAGGAACGAAGCTGAAACTTTTTAACGCGAACACTACGACGTTATTGGAAACATTGCGCGCCGGAGCGGATGGATATTGCGGTGTAATGGCAAATTTTCATCCGGAAATGTACAAGTGGCTGTATGAAAACATAAATGCTCCTGAAGCTGAAAACGTATCGCAACTTCTTTCCGTGTGTTCTCTGATCGAGAGACAGCTTTATCCGGTTAATGCAAAGTGGTCTTTATCAGCACTGAGAAATGTGGGGATTGAAGATTACAGCAGAACCAGAAATTGCGAGGAACTGACAGAGACATATCGTCAGGAGATAAGAAATATGGAAGCGTTAGTCAGGAGATGCTGGGAAGAATATTGCTTGAAATGAGACTCTTCCTTTACGAGAGATTTGTCTTTTAAAAAGACAGAACAGCAGCCGCAAGAGTAAGATCTTGCGGCTGCTGTTTTTGAGGGGGTTATTTCT
>CAVFER010000083.1:0-7943 GCA_963621525.1 bacterium
ACTGGCCGTCTTATGAATCTACCGGACATTATGAAGTGGCAAAATACTTTACCGTTGATGAGCACAGCCGTGTACCGGAAGTACAGATTGCGTCCACTTATACGTGGAATAAGATTCCGGAAGAATATAGAGATATTATACGGGAATGTGCACGGGAATCAGCTGAGTACGAAAGAAGTCAGTGGAAGATTAGAGAATCCATTTCCAGACAGCGGATGGAAACGGAAGGATGTGTTGTGACCCAGCTTTCCCCAGAAGAAAAGCAGCGGTTCCAACAGGCGGTCATGTCGTTATATGAAAAATATTGTGCTGAATACGTGGATATCATTGATGAGATCGTAGCGGAAGGACGATAAAAATATTGCCCGCAGAGAGCATACAACTATGCTTTTTGCGGGCTTTTTGAACTTGTGACCTTGGTATCATTTTAATTATTTAACGGAGCGATCGTAGCAGGTGTTTCTGCTGTAGTAGGCTCATTTGCAGCTGCAGTGGTGGAAACTGGTGCTGCAGTAGTGGATTTGGCCGCTGCGGTAGTAGATTTCTGCGCCGCAGTGGTAGACTTGGCCGCTGCAGTAGTAGATTTCTGCGCCGCAGTAGTGGACTTGGCCGCTGCAGAAGTGGATTTCTGCGCCGCAGTAGTAGACTTGGCCGCTGCAGTAGTAGATTTCTGCGCCGCAGTAGTGGACTTGGCAGCCGCGGTAGTGGACTTTTGCGCTGCAGTAGTAGACTTGGCCGCTGCAGAAGTGGATTTAGCTGCTGCGGTAGTAGACTTGGCTGCGGAAGAAGACTTAGTTTCTGCTTTGGTGCTGCCGGTTTTGGAAGTCTTTGCGTCAGAAGCTTTCGTTTCAGAAGTCTTTGTACCAGAAGCTTTTGTCTCTACCTCTGTGGCCGCGGTTCCGTTCATGCCGTTCTTTCCATCTGTCGGAAACTTGCTTTCCCGGTCTGTAGTATCGATGCCGGACTGGCTGAGTGAGAAGGTAGCCTGGTTTGGATTTCCTGCCATATCTTCTGCATATACAGTAAGAGAACCTTCTTCTAATTTAAAAGTGATCTCACCGGTTTCTTTATCACAATTTTCAGGAAGGATTTTTGTCCCTGCATCATCAGTAGCATAAATGGAATCATAGTTGATACCAGAAATGCTGTCTTCCAGAGTAACAACAAGTTCTCCGTTTTCCATGACAACGCTTTCTTCATCAAAAGAAGGAGCAGTATCATCCAGCACAGCAATATGCTCCACATCCTGAGCCTGCATGCCGTTTAAGCTTAAAGCGTAGACTTCCAGAGTACCATTGGTTGTCAGTGTTGTATGGTAAACGCCATTTTCCTTCTTAAATTCAATGGGTTCAGATTCCAGTGTGGTGGTCATCTTTTTTAAGGGGAGAAGAGAACGGATTTTAAAACTGACATCCAGGGTTTTGTAGTCTGTGGTATCGCTTATCGTCATTTCAATCTGCGGGGGAGCAGTAACAATAAAAAAGATCGCAAGATTGACTACTATAAATGGAAGTATGTAAAACAATAAAACATGTATAAAACCGGTAGTTCCGTTTTTACGGGGCTGGCGTGTACGCCGGTGATCCTGGTAGGAAGCAGCAGATCGGGTATGGCCCGAGGCGCGACTGCTTCTGGGTGCACTGTATGATGAATGGTGTTCCATGAACATCTCCTCCTTTGTTAAAAAACTCCCTATAGCATAACAGAAAACCAGATTACTTACAAGAAATTATTCATTGAGAAAGTCTTACAAAAAATACAACTTCAAAATAATGTTTGGTTATGCTATGATGAATAATAATGTCTCTCGGAATTTTTCTGTGCCTGATTCGGAGAGAATATAATACAACATGGGGGAAAAGAGGTGAAGCAGAAGATGATAAAAGAGGCGGCTGACTTTGCAGAACGGGCACATGAGGGCGTTTG
The DNA here is from genome assembly GCA_963621525.1 of bacterium. Lineage (GTDB taxonomy): Bacteria > Bacillota > Clostridia > Lachnospirales > Lachnospiraceae > Enterocloster. Next base: position 1,927 of record CAVFER010000083.1, read on the forward strand.
CAGGAAGGGAACAAAGATCCCTTATATTACCCATCCCATGGAAACCGCGGCAATCGTAGCGACATTTACAGATGAGCCGGAGATGATCGCAGCAGCCCTTTTGCATGATGTAATAGAGGATGCCGGGGTTATGAAAGAAGAACTGGAAGAAAAGTTCGGCCCCAGAGTAGCATTTCTGGTGGACGACGAAAGCGAGGACAAGTCTAAAAGCTGGATGGAGCGTAAAGGTGCAACAATAGAGCGCTTAAAGTTAGCCACCAGAGATGAAAAAATACTGGCCCTCGCAGATAAGTTAAGCAATATACGCAGTACGGCAAGAGATTATCTGATTCTGGGAGACCAGGTCTGGCAGCGTTTTAACCAGACAGATAAGGAAATGCAAGGCTGGTATTATAAGGGTGTGGCTGAGGCACTGAAAGAATTTAAAGGTCACATTTATTATGAAGAATACGTAATGTTATGTGAAAAAGTATTCGGTTAAAGGAGAAGAGAATGAGAAAAATGAAAAGCAGGATCCTTGCTGCGATCCTTGCTGCAGGAATGATCTTTACTGCTCAGGGAATGACGGCTCTGGCGGGGACCACCGGTGTCGGTGCGGCAAAAACCGCACAGTCCACAGGAGGACCGGGAGAAGTTTCAAAAGATGTGGAAAATGTTACGGCAGATAATGGGAATGTAGGTACAGATGATACAAATGCAGATCAGACAACGACAGCAGATACAAGTGATAACTCCGGTACCTCAGAACAGACTTCTACAGATACCTCGCTTCAGGTCAACTACAGCGTATATTTCAGGAACCGGGGCTGGAGCGATCCGGCAGCCGATAATCAGGTTCTGGCAGCACCGGCTGATTCCTGGGTCACATCCATGAAAGCCAATCTGATCAATATTCCATCAGGAGAACAAATTGGAATCCGCTATAAAGTGAATCTGAGTGGAAGTGGCTGGCTTGACTGGGAAGCGGACGGGGCTGAAAATGGCGGTGCTTCTGCGGAACTTCCGCTGGAATCCATCGCCATGGAACTGACCGGCTCATCGGCCTCTTCCTATGATCTGTATTATAAAGTTTATCAGAACGCTTCCTGGACAGACTGGTCTTTAAATGGTGCGCCGGCGGGCACAGAAGGGATTGGCCTTAGAGTGGATGGCATTAAAGCGTCTATTACAGCCAAAGATGCAGGAGCGCCTGCAGAAACGGATGTATCAACCGTAGATCCATCAAAGCCGATGATCGCTCTGACTTTTGATGACGGACCCAGAGCTTCTGTTACAAACCGTATTTTAGACAGTTTAGGCCAGTATGGCGGAAGAGCTACTTTCTTTATGGTGGGAACGAATGTTCCTCAGAACGGGGAAGTGATCCGTCGTATGGTGGCTCAGGGCTGCGAGGTGGCAAACCACACCAATGACCATAAATATATATCAAAATTAAGCAATGAAGGCATTGTAAGCCAGGTAAGCGCTGTAAACCAGAAGGTAGCGGCAGCCTGTGGTGTTTCACCTGTTGTAATGCGTCCGCCGGGCGGCTATATAGATGCACATTCCCTTTCTGTACTTGGTTCTATGGGAATGCCTGCGATCATGTGGTCTATTGATACAAGAGACTGGCAGCACAGAAATGCCCAGAAGACGATCAATACTGTTTTAAGTCAGGTAAAAGATGGAGATATTATCCTGATGCATGACATTTATGATGCAACTGCAGATGCGGCTGTAGCCCTGATCCCGGAACTGACTGCCAGAGGATATCAGCTGGTAACGGTTAGTGAACTGGCAGCAGCCAGAGGCGGAATGGCAGCAGGACATAAATATAGCCAGTTCCGTTAAAAAACGCGAGTGTGCAAAGCATGCAGCAATATGGTAAATAATTTTATAAAAGGAGAAAATAAAAATGGATATTCGTTATTCTGCAAATCAGAGAGATGTAAAACGCTACACAACAGAGGAATTGAGAAAGGAATTTCTGATCCAGAACCTGTATCAGGCAGATGAGGTAGTTGCAGTATACTCCCACGTAGATCGTATGGTCACACTGGGATGTATGCCGGTTTCTGAGAAAGTTTCTATTGAAAAAGGCATTGACTGCTGGAAAAACTTCGGAACCCACTACTTCCTGGAACGCCGTGAGATCGGTATTTTCAATATTGGCGGAAAGGGAAAAATCACTGCAGACGGACAGGAATTTGTTATGGGATACAAGGATTGCCTGTACATTACCCAGGGAACAAAAGAAGTTTACTTTGAAAGCGAAGATGCTTTAAAACCGGCAAAATTTTATATGGTAAGTGCTCCGGCCCACACTTCTTACACTACTACATTTATCCCGATTGAGAAGGCAGCAAAGAGACCATGTGGCGAGACAGCTCTTTCCAATAAGCGTACCATCAACCAGTTTATCCATCCGGACGTATTAAAGACCTGCCAGCTGTCCATGGGTATGACTGTGTTAGAGCAGGGAAGCGTATGGAATACCATGCCGGCACATACACATGAGCGCCGTATGGAAGTTTATATGTATTTTGAAGTACCTGGTGATAACGTAGTATTCCACATGATGGGAGAGCCGACAGAAACAAGACACATTATTATGAAGAATGAAGAGGCTGTGATCAGCCCGTCCTGGAGCATCCATAGCGGAGCCGGTACATCTAACTATACCTTTATCTGGGCAATGGGCGGCGAGAACATGGAATTTGATGATATGGATACTATGAAGCCGAATGAAATGATGTAATGAGCGAACCGCCTGCGTAAGCAGGCAGATATGCGTATTGTCATATGTTTGCGAGTAAATAAGCAAAAATCCGGTGCATGCCGTTTGTCTGCGGTATGCACCGGATTTTTAGATAAAAGGATTTTTTATTTCTCAACGCCCTGAGCCGGGATCATTTTTTCGGTCAGTGATCCTTCATAAATAACAGTCACTTTGTCGCCTGTATTGATACCGTCAAACATTCCCTCTGTTCCTACGAAAGAAAAGAAGGTATTATTCGGGTCAGCGGTGTCAAGAACGATGTGATCTGTCTCAACTTCTGCTGCAGTACCAGTAAGGGTTTTCTTTTCTGCTTCGTCGGAATCCACAGCATCTTCTGTGACGATACGGGTAGCAACTGCAGGATCATCCGGATCCTCTAAGTCGCCGTAGTAAGTGACTTCTGCAGTGACGCCTGCTTTGATGCCGTCTTTGGTCACTTTCTGGGCAATAATGGCATTCAGTGTATAGGTTCCCTCTTCATTTTTCAAGGTAATGGTCTTATCATCGGCGCTTTCAATGGTTCCTTCAACTGTCAGGTCCTCTTCCTCTGCCTCTTCTTCTTTTGCAGCTTCGGCTGCGGAAGTCATAACTTCTACAGCGGTTGCTTTTGTCACATCGTCAGACAGTTCGCCGGTATAGCTGACATTTACTTCATCGCCTTCGCCTACTGCATCTGCATCAGTCAGCTCTGCATCGGTGATATCAAATTTTGCAGAATTTCCTTCGTTGTCTGCTACGGTGATTACATTGTCTTCTACAAGGTTGACAAAACCATAGTAATATTCTTCATCTGCTTCCTCGTCAGAAGAAGTATCTGCTGTGCTTTCTGCTGCCTGTACGGCTGTAGTTTCTGTATCTGCTTTTTTAGAAGAGCAAGCGGTCAGTCCCAGTGCAACTGCTAAAAAAGCAACTGCCAGATATTGTTTTTTCATAGTGATTCTCCTCTCTTTGCCGCTGATATTTCCTGAGGTGTCTCTCTTTTGCGGCACGATACATCTTACTACGAAAGCTGTGTCTTTACTATGTTTTTTTTATGAATTTTTCCTTAAAGTTTTCCGGGATCTTATATCTAAAAATGATCTTTTTCTTCTTTTTTGCGCCGTTTTGTGATAAGCAGAAGAAGGATGCCTGTGAGGATACCAAGGATGCCGATGGCTATGGTGATCACAAAACCGGTGCGGATCAGGTACCAGAATGATCCCTGATCCGGCGAAAGATTCGGCTGCTGCGCAAGTGTCTCGGGCATAAGCTCTACAGTGGATCCTGATTCCTTTTCTTCTAATTGGTATACAGCATGAAGCTCATAATAATCCGGTTCTTTCCCTTCTGCTTCTCCCCTATACACAACTTCCACATCCTTTAAAAGCCGTTCTCCTAAGGCAATGGCATTGCGACAGAGCTGACCGTCTTCGTCTGTAAAGGGTTCTCCGTTCCATACCATGGAAGTAATATGATAAGCCTGGGAAGACAGTCCAATATCATTAAGGATCAGCTCTCCCTCTTGGGCAGCTGCTTCAAGAAGATGATTGTCTTCTGCTGAAATAGTGATCTCTCCCAGTTGATACTCATCTGCTCCATAAGAATAGAAGGTAACTGGCAGATATAGATCATCTTTCCATTGCTCCTGCAGGGTCGTTATCTCTGCTTTGTACAGTGTACCGGATAATTCCGACTGCTGAGGCTGCATTTTTGCATCAATAGTTTCGGGGATTTCTTCCTCGTCTTCTAAACCCAGATAGCGAACCTGTTTCTCCACAGGAATCTTTTTTTCTTTCCCCATCTTTTCTTCCAGTTCCCAGTTTAATAGTTGATAGCTGTTTCCCTGTTCATCTTCATAAATGTTTTCAGGCGCCTTAAAAACCACTGCTTCTTCTTTCGTCAGTTCTTTTGATAATGTAATGTTTTCATCTTTCATACCTGTTCTCCTCGTGTAATAAGTTTCATGTTCCATCTTCAGTTGTCAAGGTACGAGAGCTTGAAAAATTGGAAATTTCTGGAAATTAAAATGAATGAAAAATTTGAAAAACCGAAAAACTCAGAAGGCCTGTTACAGACCGTAGAAGTAACTGCGTTGCTGTAAGCCTATTATACGGATGGGGAGAGATTTTGTCAAAGAAAATTGGATCATTTCATTCAAACCAGCGAATGGATAAACTTTTTATAAAAAATTAGCACTCGACACTTGACAGTGCTAACAACTGGTGTTATAGTACGCATAGAACAAAAAACAAGACAGAAAACGCACTGTTCCGGAAAGGGGAGTGGGCATATGAATATTAATAAATTTACTCAGAAATCAATGGAAGCAGTTCAAAACTGCGAAAAGCTGGCATATGAATATGGAAACCAGCAGATCGACCAGCCGCATCTGTTGTACAGCCTGCTGACTTTGGATGACAGCCTGATCTTGAAATTGATCACAAAAATGGGCATCCAGGGTGATATGTTTAAAAATGAGGCAAAGCAGTCCATAGAAAAGCTGACCAAGGTAAGCGGAGGCGGACAGCTGTATATCAGCAATGACTTAAATAAAGTTCTGATCAATGCAGAAGACGAAGCCAAGGCCATGGGAGATGAATATGTTTCTGTAGAGCATCTGTTCCTGGCACTGTTGAAACAGCCTTCTAAAGAAATGAAGGACCTGTTTAAGACCTATGGTATTACCAGAGAAAAGTTTCTTCAGGCACTTTCCACTGTAAGAGGCAATCAGAGAGTGGTAAGCGACAATCCGGAGGCAACTTATGATACATTGGAAAAATACGGATACGATCTGGTAGAACGTGCCAGAGATCAGAAGCTGGATCCGGTCATCGGCCGTGACAGCGAGATCCGAAACGTAGTCCGTATCCTTTCACGTAAGACGAAAAACAATCCGGTCCTTATCGGTGAACCCGGTGTTGGTAAAACAGCAGTTGTAGAAGGTCTGGCACAGCGAATTGTCCGCGGTGACGTTCCTGACGGCCTGAAAGATAAGAAGTTATTTGCATTGGATATGGGTTCTCTGGTAGCCGGTGCCAAATATAGAGGTGAATTTGAGGAGCGTTTAAAAGCTGTTCTGGAAGAAGTTAAAAAGAGCGAAGGCCAGATCATCCTGTTTATTGATGAGCTGCACACCATTGTAGGAGCAGGTAAAACAGAAGGCTCTATGGATGCCGGAAATATGTTAAAGCCAATGCTTGCAAGGGGTGAACTTCACTGCATCGGCGCGACTACTTTAAATGAATACCGTCAGTACATTGAAAAGGATGCTGCTCTGGAG
>CAVFER010000084.1:0-7855 GCA_963621525.1 bacterium
ATGTGGAGATCACGGGACGGGACGGAAATGAAACTTCCATGAAAGTAAAGCTTCATATGCTGACGGATCCGGAAAAACAGACCAACTTTGAAAACTGCGTATCTGATGTAAATATTCCATTGGGAGAAGTATTTACCTCTCCTGTGCTTACAGGTACAGAAGGTCTTCTTCATGTAAAAGAGGTCTACGTGGAAGATTATCTCTTTAAAAATCTGCGTATGGTATTTAAAGACGGAAAAGTGACAGAGTTTGGCTGCGGAAATTTCGCTGAGTCGGAGGAACAGGGCAAAGAACTGGTAAAACAGGTGATCATGCGTGGCCATAGCTGGCTTCCGCTTGGAGAGTTTGCCATTGGAACTAATACCACAGCTTATGCTATGGCCCGTAAATACCAGATTGGCAGCAAGCTTCCAATCCTGATCGCAGAAAAAACGGGTCCCCATTTTGCAGTAGGAGATACATGCTACAGCTTTGCAGAAGACTCTCCTATGTACAATCCGGATGGCAAAGAAGTAATCGCCAGAGACAATGAAATCTCTCTTTTAAGAAAAGAGGATATGTCAAAAGCCTATTTCAGCTGCCATACGGATATTACCGTTCCTTATTCGGAACTGGGAGATATTGTGGCTGTGGGAAAAGACGGCAGCCGGATCATACTGATCAAACAGGGAAGATTCGTATTAGAAGGAACAGAAGGTTTAAATGAAGCCTTAGAACAGTAAAATTTTATTAAAATTTTCACAAAAAGTTCACTATTTTACTCTTGTAAAAATGAGCAGATTTGGGGTATGATAAAGAATAGCCCAAAATGCACATGTTGCAGCAAGCGTGCTGCTGAAGGCATTCAGGACGTTCGCACAGCGGGCGTCCTATTATTTATGTGAACTTTTGAAAACAAGAAGATTGCATGTTCATAAGTTGGCTTATTGAAAGAAAGGAGTACTTTACCTACTATGCTGAAAGTTTTATCAAAATGCATCCGTGAGTATAAGCAGGCATCAATAAAAGCCCCTGTCATGGTATCGCTGGAAGTGGTCATGGAGTGTATCATACCATTTATTATTGCACAGCTGGTAAACCGGATGAAGGCTGGTGCCGGTTTTAATGAAATCGCCATATATGGCCTGGTTCTGGTTATTATGGCTACGCTGTCACTGTTATTCGGTATCGCAGCAGGCAACGCCTGCGCCACTGCTTCCTGCGGTTTTGCAAAAAATGTACGAAAAGACCTGTTTTACAAGATCCAGGACTTTTCATTTGAAAACATTGACAAGTTTTCATCCTCTTCTTTAGTTACCCGTCTGACAACAGACGTAACCAACGTGCAGATGGCTTATATGATGATCGTGCGTATTGCTATCCGTGCACCATTGATGCTTATTTTTGCCTTTGCCATGGCATTTATCATGGGAGGTAAAATGGCCGGTATTTTTATTATTGTAGTGCCGATCCTGGGATTCGGCCTGTTTACAGTCATTCGTTTGACCATGCCACTGTTTAGAGCCGTATTTAACAAATACGATGCTTTAAACAATTCTGTTCAGGAAAATATCAAAGGCATCCGTGTTGTAAAATCCTATGTGCGGGAAGAATATGAAAAAGAGAAATTTGATCGTGCTGCAGAAGATGTGTGCGGTGACTTTACCCGTGCAGAGAAGATCCTGGCATTTAACAATCCGATGATGCAATTCTGTATTTATACAGTTATGATCTTTGTGCTGTCGTTTGGTTCCTATACCATTATCACCAGCCGGGGGCTGGATCTGGATGTAGGACAGTTTTCCGCTCTTTTAACTTACAGTTTCCAGATTTTAAGCAGCCTTATGATGCTGTCCATGGTCTTTGTTATGATCACACTGGCTTCTGAGTCTGCAAAGCGAATTGTAGAAGTTCTGGAAGAGAAGAGCAGCCTGGTAAATCCGGAGAATCCGGTTTACGAGGTAAAAGACGGTTCTGTAGATTTTGAAAATGTAAGTTTTAAATATTCCAAAAAGGCAGAAAGAAATGCTTTAGAGAACATTAACCTTCATATTAATTCCGGTGAGACCATTGGTATCATCGGAGGAACCGGCTCTTCCAAGTCAACACTGATCCAGCTTATCTCACGTTTGTATGATACCACAGAAGGGGTTGTAAAAGTCGGCGGAAGAGATGTGCGGGAATATGACCTGCAGACATTGCGTAACCAGGTTGCAGTTGTTTTACAGAAGAATATCCTGTTCTCCGGTACCATTGAAGAAAACCTGCGTTGGGGTGATAAAAATGCCACTTCGGAGGAAATGGCCCATGCCTGCAAGCTGGCTCAGGCAGACGAATTTGTCCTTCGTTTTCCGGACCAATACAAGTCCTATATTGAACAGGGCGGTGCCAATGTTTCCGGCGGCCAGAAGCAGAGACTTTGTATTGCAAGAGCCCTTCTTAAGAAACCGAAGATCCTGATTTTAGACGACTCTACCAGTGCGGTAGATACAAAGACGGATGCATTGATCCGAAGTGGTTTTAAGGAATTTATCCCGGAGACCACCAAGATCATTATCGCACAGCGTATATCATCTGTGCAGGAAGCCGATCACATTATTGTAATGGACGGCGGTAGGATCCAGGCAGTTGGAAATCATGAAGAGCTTATGAAAAGAAGCCCAATCTACAGAGAAGTATATGAATCACAGAACAAAGGAGGCGGTCAGGATGAGGAATAATGGAAAAGGCATGGCAAAGGCTGGAAAAAAGACACTTTTCCGTCTGATCCGTACGATTTTTGGATTTTTCCCTGTACTTATGCCTCTGGTTATCATCGGTATTTTGTTTAATGCTATCGTAGGATCCATTCCTTCTGTCTTCATGCAGAAGGTCATTGCAGTCATAGAAGAGAACTGGCAGTCCGGCAATTGGGATGGCTGTAAGAATCAGATTTTTCGTTATACCGGGATCCTTCTTGCTCTTTATGGTTTAGCTTTGGCAGCTTCCATTTTCTATAACCGGAAAATGGCTGAGATCACCCAGGGAACCTTAAAGAAACTGCGTGAAAAAATGTTTAACAGTATGCAGGATTTTCCTGTTAAATATTTTGATACCCACAATCACGGCGATATCATGAGTTATTACACCAACGATATTGATACTTTGCGTCAGCTGATCTCCCAGAGTATACCACAGTTTTTAAATGCTGCGGTCATGGTAACTACCGTATTCTGTATTATGCTTTACTACAGCATCTGGATGGCTTTAGTGGTAGTTGCAGGTGTTGTGATCATGTTAAACATCATTAAAAAAGTAGGAGGAAGCTCTGCAAAATTCTTCATTCATCAGCAGAAAGCCATTGGTAAGACCGAAGGCTTTGTGGAAGAGATGATGAATGGTCAGAAGGTGATCAAGGTCTTCTGCCACGAAGAGGAAAGTGAAAAGGCTTTTGATGCTATTAATGATGAGTTATTCCATGTAGCGGAACAGGCGAATAAATACGCCAATACACTGGGCCCGATCTTAAATAATATCGGCAACCTGCTATATGTGGCAGTTGCTCTTGCAGGAAGCTTATTCCTTATGTTTAAGGTGCCTAATTTAAGCATTTCCGGATTACCGTTTTCTATCAGTGTTGTAGTTCCGTTCTTAAACATGACTAAGCAGTTTGCAGGAAACATCAACCAGGTTTCCCAACAGATCAATGCTGTTGTTATGGGCATGGCTGGTGCAGAGCGTATTTTTGGTCTGTTAGACGAAAAACCGGAGGAAGATGAAGGCTATGTAACTCTGGTAAATGCAATAGAAAATCAGGATGGAACGCTCACAGAGCATGAGGAACGTACCGGTGTGTGGGCATGGAAGCACCCGCACAGTGATGGAACAGTTACCTATACCAAGCTGACAGGTGATGTGCGTTTTGAAAATGTAGATTTTGGCTATGATTCTAAAAAGACCGTTCTTCACAATATTACGCTGTATGCAGAACCTGGTCAGAAGGTAGCTTTCGTAGGTGCTACTGGTGCCGGAAAGACCACCATTACCAATCTGATCAATCGTTTTTATGATATTTCAGAAGGAACCATTCGCTATGACGGCATTAATATCAGTAAGATCAAAAAGGCCGATCTTCGCCATTCTTTGGGTATTGTTCTTCAGGATACAAACCTGTTTACCGGCACTGTAATGGAAAACATTCGCTACAGCAATCCGGATGCAACAGATGAAGAGTGTATTGGAGCAGCAAAATTGGCCGGTGCTCATGATTTTATCACTCGTCTGCCGGAAGGTTATGAGACGGTTATTACCGGAAATGGTGAGAATTTATCTCAGGGTCAGAGGCAGCTGATCTCTATTGCCAGAGCTGCCGCTGCAGACCCGCCTGTTATGATCTTAGATGAGGCAACTTCCTCTATTGATACACGTACAGAGTCTATCGTACAGCGGGGAATGGACGCCCTGATGCAGGGACGTACCGTATTTGTCATTGCACACAGACTGTCGACTGTGCGTAATTCTGACGTGATCATGGTACTGGAACAGGGCCACATCATTGAGCGTGGCAGCCACGATAAGCTGATCGAGGAAAAAGGAAAATATTATCAACTTTATACAGGAGCGTTTGAGCTGGAGTGACGCAGGGGAAAATAAGCGACGACACAGGCGGTATTTGTTTTTCACAAGCACTCCACGAGCAAACAGACTGCGACAGCAGGCAGATAAGCGTGTCAGCGTGGGTTTGCGGGTAGGATACGTAGATCTGTGAGAAAAAAGGGGGAAGGCGGATGGTTGAAAGAAAGGCATTCTTAAAAGCCTATAACATTGACGAAGAAGATTTTAAAGCGGCCCGAATTTCATGGGAAGAGCTGGCAGCGATCTATGATGATTATCTGTCAAAAGAAGAAAAACTTCGGCGGATCGGTAAAGAATTTGTCAATGATTATCTTTACGATATTGAGCGGGCGGGAATCCATTCCTACCGCTACCGCACCAAAAATCCGGGACATCTTTTAGAAAAGATCATACGAAAACGGAAAGAAGACCCTGAGAAGTTTAAAGATCTGAACAGGGATAATTATTATAAATACATGACAGACCTGATTGGTATCCGTGTATTTTTTCTGTACCGGGAAGACTGGATCTATTTCCACAAATACATCACTACTGTCTTTGAAAACGATCCGGATAGCTATGTAAAAGACAGAGGACGGGATTTTGACGAAGATCCCTCGCACTGCTATATTGCAGAGCGTCCCAAGGTATACCGGAGAAATGGTGATACCCGTATTTATGATGAAAAACTGATTGATATCAAGTCAGACGGTATTTACCGTTCCCTTCACTATATCATTAAGTATAAGGGATATTATGTAGAGATCCAGGGAAGAACGCTGTTTGAGGAAGGCTGGAGCGAGATCGATCATGACATTGTCTATCCATATTACAAAGACGATGAAATGTTAAAAGATTTCTCCACTTTACTAAACCGTTTATCCGGTATGGCAGATGAGATGAGTTCCTATTTTCGCAGAATGCGCAGTGTGAGAGAAGAGCAGGGGTTACTGGTACACCATTCGGTGGAAGATAAGAAGGAATTATAGTTCAACCATGACATCTTCTTGTTTCCATATTCATGAAAACAAGAAGCATGGCTGAACTGCAACAAAAATACGCTTTCTTTTTCAGGTTCCAGAAGGAATCGCGGAAGAGAAAGCGTATTTTTGATTTCATATTTTCTGTTTTAACCAGCCAGGTGCAGTGCATTGATCAGTAAGATCCAGCTTAATCCATAGTAAGCGATAACGGCAACCAAGTCGTTTACAGTTGTAATCAGTGGACCAGAAGCAACGGCCGGGTCAACATTAATCTTCTTAAAGAACAGCGGGATGCAGGTACCTACTGCGCCGGAGATCACCATCGCTAACAGCAGTGCAGCTCCGATACAGCCAGATACAGCATAGGCGAATGCAAAAGTCTTTCCTTTTGCGACCACGATGTATAAGCCAATGGCTGCAAAAGAAAGTACGCCAAGGATCAGACCATTTGAGAAGGCAATGCGCATTTCCTTCCATACCAGCTCCAGTTTCTGCTTTCCGGTAAGTGATTCATCCATAAGCACACGGATGGTAACAGCAAGAGACTGAGTACCAACGTTTCCGGCCATGTCAAGGATCAGGGACTGGAAGCACATGATCAGTGTCAACTGGCTTACTACCTGTTCAAAGAGGCCAACAACAGAGGAAACGACCATGCCCAGAGCCAACAGAACCAACAGCCATGGGAGACGTTTCTTTAAACTTTCCTTTAAAGGTTCCTTTAAATCTTCCTCGGCAGTCAAACCTGCAAACTTTGCGTAATCTTCACCCATTTCATCATCAACCAGGTCTACGATGCTCTGAGAAGTGATAACACCTAACAATTTGTTGTTATTATCAAGGACCGGGATAGAGTCCTCAGAATAGTCTTTCAGTTTTTCAATACAGTCATCGATCAGTTCGTGGCCATATACATAAGGGTAAGAGGTAACAATCAGCTCCTCTAAAGAAGAATCCTGTCTTGCGATAATCAGATCTTTCAGATCCATCGCACCATAAAAGGTTTGATCCTCTGTTACCATAAAAATGGTAGAAATATTGTCATTTTTAGCTGCCTGTTCTACCAGACTGCTCATAGCCTGCTTTACAGTAAGTTTTTCGCGGATCACAATACAGTTTGTTGTCATCCAGCTGCCGATCTCGTCCTCATCGAATGCAGCGATCACTGCAATATCTTTTCTGGCGTCATCATCCAGAAGTTCTGTAAGAAGAGCTCGTTTTTCTTTGGGAGTCATTTTTAAAACATCCACAACGGCGTCCGTTTCCATAGCAGAAAGAATAGCAGCGGCCTTTTTTACATCCATTTCATCCAGATATTCAGCAGCCTGTCTCTGGTCAATGTGCTCGAAAATATCAGAAAGCATATCGGTATCAAGGATGCGGCAGATCTTGCGACGCTCTGCTAAGGTCAATTCCGGAAAAATGTCAGCAAGGTCATTTTCATGGTAATCTTCCAGTTTGTTTCTCAGAATGCCTGGTGAGGCATTGCTTCTGATCACAGACAGGATCTCCTGGCTGTGATCCTGAACTTGAACTTTGTTTTCCATTTCAGTCTCCTTTATTCACTTTTTTACATAACAAAGCCTGCACAGCCTAAAAATGTGCAGAACAAAAAATCGCAGGATCTGTATTTTTTGATCCTACTTATCACAGCTTTGCGATGGATATTACGGGAGTTGTAAAACGGGATAAGAAATGAAAAAGAAATTCTGTTGAGATCTATTGCCTATAATTTATTTCCAATGGCATTATTTATACGAAACAGAACAGACTGCTGTTCCTTTTATATCCCGTGCGTCTACTTCGCCCATGACTATCGCAACCGTCCATTCTGTTCACCTGCCTTTTTTGTAAGATTAGTGGCTCGTTAGCCGGAAGTGTTTATTAACAACTTCTTTATACATTATATAGCCTGGGTTTAAAATTTTCAATATAAAATCTAACCGGTAACTGATAAAAATATGTAAAAGTTATTTCAAAAGTCCGTAAAAAAGCTGTCTTAGAAAATGATGTTGAGATATCAAAAAGTAATGCCCCTGGTATCGGTATATAGAATTTAGTGAAATTTGAGCAATGTATAAAATGCACCATGGGAAAAATTGTGAAAAACAGAAGAGTGGTAAGAAACGGAAGGATTTTTGGGTAATCTACTTGTATAGTGAAATTATTTTAGGTATAATGAAATGAGATATATAAAGATAAAGGGAGCGGATTGCCCTTTTGTCAGATAAAAAATAGGAGGAATACTCGTGAACAGAGAGAAGATTATTGTAATCGACTTTGGCGGTCAGTACAATCAG
>CAVFER010000085.1:0-7206 GCA_963621525.1 bacterium
CCTGAGCTTTAGCTTAGGGTATATAAGTTCAATTATCATCATGCCAATGCACTAGTACATCGTTTACAAAATAACTGCCTTATTCGCTTGTCTGCAAATCCGATCACACAGTTCAAAACCGGGCTTTGCTTTTTTCTTGTGTGAGAGAATGATCTTGTGTATACTATAAAAATAAACTTCTTGTTTAGATGGGTTGTTTAACAGAAATGGGGAAATGACAGATGAATTATGGAAATATAAAGGAATGTGATATTGCGGACGGACCTGGAGTAAGAGTATCTTTGTTTGTTTCAGGCTGCCGTCATCACTGTAAGGGCTGTTTTAATTCAGAAACCTGGGATTTTCAATATGGAACTCCTTTTACAAATGAGACGAAAGAAAAGATACTGGAGTTGTTAAAACCGGGATATATCCAGGGATTTACCCTTCTTGGGGGAGAACCTTTCGAGCCGGAAAATCAGGAGACAATTGTCCACATTTTAAAGGAAATCAAGGAGACTTATCCACAAAAAGATGTCTGGTGCTACAGCGGATATTTATTGGATCAGGACATGCAGCCTGGAGGTGTTGTGTATACAGAACATACGAAAGAGATGCTGCGTCAGATTGATGTGCTGGTAGATGGGGAATTTGTGGAAGCGAAGAAAGACCTGACTCTGATCTTTAGGGGAAGCTCTAATCAGCGGATTATGTGCTTAAAGGATGGAGAATTTGCAGAGATGTGGCAGAAGTAGGGTTACTGGTCCTGGAATACATGAATGGAAATGAAAGAAGTGACAGATATGGTGGGTATTGTCCAGAAAACTATGGAAAACGTGGATATTTTGTGAACAGACAGCTGCTCGTATTGCATAAAAAGGAAAGTTGAATTATAATAAAGCGTACAAAAACAGGCAGTATGAGCGGTTAAGTCAGTGCAGGAAAAAATGGCAACTTTAAACCTGCTGATGAAAGGAGAATGGGAAATGAGAAGACGTTTTGCGGTTGCAGCGGCAACTCTGGCATTAAGTGCGGCGTTGACAGTTCCGGCTTATGCAGGAACATGGAAATATGTAAATGATCAATGGAAGTATCAGAGAGGTACCAACAAGTTTGCATATAATGAATGGATCAAGGATAACGGAAAATATTATTATGTTGGCAATGATGGTATCATGAAAACCGGTTGGCAGCAGATCGACGGTCAGTGGTATTACTTGGATCAGAGTGGTGTGATGCAAACTGGCTGGTTTAAGAATGATGATGGTCAGTGGTATTTCCTGTATCCAAACGGCGCTATGGCTGTAAGTACGGTAATCGATGGCAGAACCATTGGCGCAGACGGTGTATGGGCTCTAAATGAGGGGGATACAGAACCGACTAATTCAATGGATCTGGAAAACGGTTCTCTGGTTCAGAATATAGAGGGAATTGGAAAGAAAGGTTATACCATTATTTCTTCCGGCAAGACAGCAGCTGGTTCACGTTGGAGCAATGCGATCCGCTTAAAGGGCAAGGGAAGCTATGTTCAGTGCAATACAAATGGTGAATACAGACTTTTATCCGGCGTATTCGGACCTTCTTCCCAGTTTGACAGCGCAAATATGGCAAGAATAACGGTTTACGGTGATAATGACCAGGTACTGTATACATCCCAGGATATTCATTATAATGAAAAGAATGTATACTTTGGTGTGGATGTATCTGGACAGAAGCAGATCCGTGTAGAAGTATCCCTGATCAAGGATAATGAGTGGGATGATCCGATTATTTTATTTGATGGATTGTCACTTTACAAGTAGGAAAAATGAAATGAAAAAGAGTATGTCGTTGGGATCAAGGTCTTGGCGGCATGCTCTTTTTTGTGCACTTGTGTATACTATACTCAGGTTCACGCGCTATCGCGCTCTACTATCTGCCGGCGCAGATAGAACCTTCGTTAATGGCTTGCGAAAACAAATGTCTGCTTCGCAGCCGCTTGTTTTTCTCTGTGCACATTAGATTACGTAGTTGCTCCACTGTTCGTCTGGCTGGATCAGGTCTGCCAGAGTGATATTGTCCAGATAATTATTGATCAGCTCGTCTAATCCTCTCCACATAGGAAGGGTGCGGCAGCAGTCCATCCGCTCACAGGGAATCTCGTCCTGGGATTCAAGACAGGATACAGGGGCAAGGGAACCTTCTGTAAGGCGCAGGATGCTTCCTACTGTATATTGATCCGGTGATTTGGTAAGTCTGTATCCGCCTCCTTTTCCGCGAACTCCGGAAAGCATTTTATCTTTTACAAGGATCTTGATAATCCCTTCCAGATATTTTTCAGAAATTCCCTGGCGTGCGGCTGTTTCCTTCAGAGGAATGTAACCGTCTGTCTGGTGTTCTGCCAGGTCGATCATAATACGCAGTGCGTAACGTCCTTTTGTTGAAACTAACATAGTTATTCTCCATTTCTTGATATAAACCTATTATACAGCAAGGTTAGTGGAGGAGCAATGGAAATTGCAGAAAGTTGGAACAGAAATGTTATTGTACATGGGAAGGCACTTTTGAAACCGAAAGTGCAGTAAGATAACGTGGTGGTTGTGGGGATTTCTCAGTAACAGGAAAATGGGGATGAGTTGAAATATAGCCGGGAAAATGGTATTATCAACATGTTGGACAATGATATAAAGCATAAAAAAAGCTCCCAGCAGCAAACGCACTGGAAACCAATGATTTATCAGCAGATCGGAGTAACAGGATTTGAACCTGCGACCTCTCGGCCCCCAGCCGAGCGCGCTACCAAGCTACGCCATACTCCGATGTTCATAACTATTACAGTATAACAGAAAAGAGAATGTTTGAAAAGCCCTGATTTCGATTTTATTATGGTTTTTTAGAAATAATAAAGAGGAGTTTTGCAAATGATCAATAAGGAAACAGATAAGAAAAATGATAAGAAAAGGATCGTAAGTTTTGACCTGGATATGACACTTTTAGATCAGGCTACATGGAAGATACCGGACAGTGCTTTAAAAGCAGTGGAAATGCTGCGAAAAGATAGTATCATCGTGATCGCCAGCGGCAGAAATATGGATGGAATGCTCAGCGTGGGCTACAAGGAACAGATTCGGCCGGATGCAGTGATCCATATGAACGGGACCCGTGTGGTTGCCGGAGATGAGCTGCTGTATGAGCATTTTATGGATAAGGATCTTCTAAAACGTTTGATCACTTATGGGGAAGAAAAGGGAATTGCCATGGGGGTAACTATTGGTGACAAAGATTATTTTGTGAATCCGGCGGAGGTAGAAAGAATCGACAGAATACGTTGGAAAGAGAGCAAACGAAATTTTCAGAATCCATGGGAAATGCTGAAACTGCCTGTACGCACTTTAGCTTATATTGGAGAACCGGAGCCTGTGACTGATCTGGAGGAGTATTTTCCGGAACTTAAGTTTCCATTATTTTCCAGCCGCTTAGGGGCGGATATCATAGAAGTACAGGCATCTAAGGCAAATGGACTGGTGCGTTTGTGCCAATACTATGGAATGGATATAAGCCAGACCGTAGCATTTGGGGACAGCATGAATGATTATGAGATCGTTCAGACAGCTGGAACCGGGATCGCCATGGGCAATTCGGTCCAGAAACTGAAAGATACGGCAGATTATGTGACGGATGATGTTGATAAGGATGGCGTGTGGAATGCATGCAGACATTTTGGATGGATATAAAGAGTGCAGGAAACGGAGAAGGAATATGGACACAATGAATAACGGGTCAGCGGAGAAAATGACCGTTGATCAGAAATTAGAATTGCTTAGAACAAAGATGAAAGAACGTGGCATGGATGCATATATGGTGCCTACTGCAGATTTTCATGAGTCTGAATATGTGGGAAATCATTTTAAGTGCAGACAGTTCCTTACTGGTTTTACCGGTTCTGCGGGCATTGCAGTAGTGACTATGAAGGAAGCATGCCTGTGGGTTGACGGCAGATATTTTGTTCAGGCGGCAGCCCAGTTAAAGGGAACTTCTGTAAAAATGATGAAAATGGGACAGGAAGGTGTGCCGTCTGTAGCCGGATATCTGGAAGCAGAGGTACCGGAAAATGGCTGTCTGGGTTTTGACGGAAGAGTAGTCAATGCACTTACCGGTATTGATCTGGAAATACGTCTGAAAGAAAAGAAGGCAAAGATCCTTTGCGGTGATGATCTGGTGGATGAGATATGGAAAGACCGTCCGACGCTTTCTGCAGAACCGGCATGGGCATTACATGAGAAATATGCAGGAAAGACAGCAGAGGAAAAATTAAAAGAGCTTCGGGCAGAAATGAAGAAAGAGCATACAGATCTGTATGTGCTGACTTCTCTGGATGATATTGCATGGCTGTTAAATATCCGTGGAAATGATATTGCTTATAATCCGGTGGTGCTTTCTTATGTGATCGTAACAGAGGATAAGGTATATCTGTTTATAAACGAAGAAGTACTTCACGGACGGGCATATCCATATGTAGATAATTATCGAAATACAGATATGAATATTGATATGATCGGATATCTGAAGGAGTTAGACGTAGAGATACTGCCTTATAACGATATCTATAAAATGGCAGCAGACATTACCGGGCATAAGATTCTTATGGAAAAAGAGCATACCAATTATGCACTGTATAACCTGTTAAAGGATAAGAATGAACTGATTGATAAGATGAATCCTACTTCTGCTGCAAAGGCAGTGAAAAATGAGGTTGAGATTGAAAACGAGAAGAAGGCCCATATCAAGGACGGTGTGGCTGTTACCCGTTTTATTTACTGGTTAAAGCATCATATTGGAAAAGAACAGCTTACAGAGTTAAGTGTTCAGGATAAGTTAGAGGAATTCAGAAAAGAGCAGGAAGGTTACATTGAGCCAAGCTTTGCTACGATCTCTGCTTATGGAGCCAATGCGGCTATGTGCCATTATTCAGCAACAGAGGAAAGTAATACGATGTTGGAAGACCATGGTTTTTATCTGGTAGATTCCGGTGGCCAGTATTATGAGGGAACTACGGATATTACCCGCACCATTGCTTTAGGGGAGCTGTCAGAGGAAGAAAAAGAACATTTTACTCTGGTTCTTATGAGTATGCTGCGGTTAAAAGAAGTAAAGTTTTTGTATGGATGCAGAGGTTTAAGCCTGGATTATGTGGCAAGAGAGCCATTCTGGAGCAGAGGCCTGAATTTTGACCATGGGACCGGTCATGGTGTAGGTTATCTGTTAAATGTTCACGAGAGGCCAAATGGCATCCGTTTCCGTATGGTGCCGGAGCGCCATGACAATGGTATTCTGGAAGCCGGAATGATCACATCTGATGAGCCGGGACTTTACATTGAAGGAAGTCATGGTATCCGCACGGAGAACCTGATTCTTTGTGTGAAAGATGAGAAGAACCAGTATGGTCAATTTATGAAGTTTGAGTTTCTTACCTTTGTGCCAATTGATAAGGATGCAGTGATGAAAGAACGGATGACAGAGAGAGATATTACACTTTTTAATGCATATCATAAAGAGGTGTTTGAGAAGATCAGTCCGTATCTGGAAGGTGATGAGAAAGAGTGGTTAAGAGAGGCAACAGCCCCGATTTAAGGGGCTGCTGCAGTCTGCTGAAACAGGATTTTGTGCTGTGGATGTTTCGCTCATAAATGTTACCTCGTTGTTTTTTTTGATATTAGGATATTAATAAATACGATTATAAAAGCGAAGGAATAAATTGTCGATAGGATGAAAGAAAAAGGTGTAAAAATGCAGGAGAGAAAAGTGCAGGAAAAAAGAGTGCAGGAAAAGAAAAATCGGGGAAATAGAATACAGGGAAGTAAAAATCAGGGAGACAGAAGATCTGATGGCAGAGCCGTGAAAGGAGCAAAGTCGGGGCTGAAGCAGAGGTCAGAGCAGAAACCGCGGAATGAACAGTGGAAAGAAGAGAGAACGGAGCGCAAGACAGAACGTAAATCAGAACGCAGAGGAGAGCAGAAACAGGAGCGGTTTGGAAAGCCAGTTTTAAAACAGAATCCTGCTCAGACCGGGGAAAAAGGAAAGAAGAGTCCTAAAAAGAGCATGTGTCCTGTTATGCGTCAGTGCGGCGGGTGTCAGATGTTAGATATGCCATATGCAGAGCAGTTAAAGACAAAAAGGAAGCGTCTGGAAACATTATTAAAAGGACTCTGTCCTATAAGAGATATGGTAGGAATGGATGATCCATTTTATTACAGAAATAAGGTCCATGCTGTATTTGACAGAGACAGAAGGGGCAATATTATTTCCGGTATTTATCAGGAAAATACCCACAATGTTGTGCCGGTGGAGAAGTGCATGATCGAAGACCAGAAGGCAGATGAGATCATTGGCACCATCCGGGGTATGTTAAAGTCCTTTAAAATCCGTACTTATGACGAAGATACAGGTTACGGCCTGCTGCGTCATGTGCTGATCCGCAGAGGTTTTGAAAGCGGGGAGATTATGGTGGTACTGGTAACAGCTTCTCCGGTATTTCCGTCCAAAAATAATTTCGTAAAGGCATTAAGGGAGAAACATCCGGAGATCACTACCATTGTTCAGAACATCAATGGCCGGGGCACCAGTATGGTTCTGGGAGAAAAGGAACATGTGCTGTATGGAAAAGGCTATATTGTGGATATACTGTGCGGCTGTACCTTCCGTATTTCTTCCCGATCCTTCTATCAGGTAAATCCGGTCCAGACGGAGAAATTGTATACAAAGGCTCTGGAACTGGCGGGATTGACTGGAAAAGAAACGGTTGTGGATGCCTACTGTGGCATTGGAACTATTGGCATTATTGCCAGTAAAAAGGCCGGAAATGTGATTGGCGTAGAATTAAACCAGGACGCAGTACGGGATGCCATCAACAACGCCAAAATGAATCAGATATCCAATATCCGTTTCTTCTGCAATGATGCTGGCCGCTTCCTGGTAGGCATGGCAGAGGCAGGCGAAAAAGCCGACGTAGTCATCATGGACCCGCCAAGAAGTGGAAGTACAGAAGAATTTATGGATTCCATTGCAAAGATGGGGGCAAAGAAGGTTGTGTATGTTTCCTGCAATCCGGAGACACTGGCGAGAGATCTGGCTTATATGAAGAAACTGGGATATAAGACAAAAGAAGCAGTGGGATTCGATATGTTTCCGGCGACGGAACATGTTGAGACGTTAGTTCTCTTGTCCCAATAAAAAAGCGGATGATTATGT
>CAVFER010000086.1:0-6882 GCA_963621525.1 bacterium
GTTTACAATACGTTGTTCCCTCCTATTATTCGTGGTAAACTTAATCTATCTTACTTAACAAAAGCAGGAGGAAACCTTATGATATTATTTGCAGCACAGGAAAGCAGCGCCCTTCCTACCCTTGTAGAGACCCAGGCTGTGGCTGCGGAAGTCCATGAAGACTTGCAGCAGCTAAAGCCTAATTCCATTTTAGAATCCGTAAAAGCATGGACTCCCGGGCTTTTATCCATGGCTTACCGGTTATTTGTTGCAGCTCTCATTATCTTTATCGGTTCACGGATCGCCATTTATATAAGCCATTTTCTGAAAAAGACCTTTGACCGCATGGGGATGGATCTGAGCCTTAGCAAATTCCTTATTTCACTGGCCAACGCTATTACCTATGCCATTGTCATTTTTATGGCTTTAGAAAAGGTCGGCGTTCCCTCCGCATCCATCATTGCCCTTTTAGGTTCCGCAACTTTGGCTATCGGCCTTTCACTTCAGGGCAGTCTTTCAAACTTTGCAGGCGGCATCCTGATCCTTGTTATGAGACCTTTCGCCATCCATGATTACATTGTCTGCCAGGGCACAGAAGGAACCGTACATAATATCGGCCTTGTATACACCACTCTGGTCACTATAGACAACCGCAAGATCACTATTCCAAACGGCAGCCTTTCCAATGCAGTGATCACAAACGTAACTGCACAGCCAAAACGCCGTGTGGATCTGACGGTTGGCATCGGCTATACCTCTGATCTGAAAAAAGCTAAAGAAATATTAAATCAGATCTATATCAATGATCCTCTTATTGATAAGGAAGACGACATTACCATTTATGTGGACGAATTATCCGACAGCTCTGTTGTCCTCGGCGCAAGAGGCTGGACCAATACCTCTGACTACTGGACCGTCCGCTGGAGGATCTTAGAACAGATCAAATTACAGTTTGACCAGGCCGGCATTGAAATTCCATTTAACCAGTTAGACGTAAACGTAAAAAATCCACATTAAACTTTCAAAATAACCACCCACGTAAACAGATTTTTTTCAAATTGGTCTTGACAGTCCGCAGTATATCCATTATAATGTCTATCGTGTCATTCAAAAACGCATAGACATGCGCCTTTAGCTCAGTTGGTAGAGCAGTAGACTCTTAATCTATTTGTCCAGGGTTCGAGTCCCTGAAGGCGCACTTAAAGGTCTGACTTTGCAGGTACCAGAAGCTGCGGGGTTGGGCTTTTCTTTATATATAGGAGAATTTCTCCCCGAGAGAACATATACTTATTTTCCAAAAGGAGACAACTGCCATGAAAGCACTTCAACGTTTTGCCGGTATCCTTACTGCATTCTGTCTTATGATTATTCTGTTTTTCACTTCTGTAGAAGCAGTGGTTTACTGGACTCCCGGATACTTTGAAAAAGAATATACCAAATACCAGGTTTTAGATGACCTTCCTTCTATGACTATGAATGACCTGTTAGATGTTACCGAACAGATGATGGCCTATTTAAAAGGAAAACGGGCGGATCTTCATGTAACTACTCAAATGGGCGGCAATACCCGTGAATTTTTCAACGAACGTGAGATTGCCCACATGGAAGATGTTCAGGGACTGTTCTTAAAGGCTATTGCACTGCGCCGGATCTGCCTGGCAGTCTGCGTGATCGCACTGCTGTTCATGATTCTTTCAAAAACAGACTTGCGTACACTCCTTCCTTCTTCCCTTTGTATGGGAACAGGATTGTTCTTCGCAGTGATCGCAGCACTGGCCGCCATTATATCCACAAACTTTACAAAATATTTTATTCTTTTCCACCATATGTTTTTTAACAATGACCTGTGGATCCTTGATCCGGCCACAGATATGCTGATCAATATTGTGCCTGAAGGATTTTTCATGGATACTGCCGGACGTATTGCTTTCCTCTTCGGTGCTCTGTCACTGATCCTTTTTGGTATCTGCCTGATCATGACCCTGAAAAACAAACACCGTAAATAGGAGCTTTTTATATGAAATATGGGAAATCTACGAATCTTGGAAAGAGAACCGTATTTTTAGTTCTCAGTGTTTATTTCGCACTCTTTACATGTATAAGAACCGCTCTGGCCGCGTCTTCCTGGCCGTCTGCTGTCTCCATAGAAGCAGACGGCGGGATCCTTATGGAAGCGCAGACCGGAACGGTTCTTTTTGCTAAAAATACAGACCAGCCTTATTATCCCGCCAGTATTACTAAGATCCTTACTGCCCTGATCGTCCTGGAACATTGCAGTCTGGATGAAGAAGTTACCTTTTCCCATGATGATGTCTACAATGTGGAAGCAGGCAGCAGCACCGCCGGAATTGATGAAGGAGATGTTCTTACCGTCCGAGACTGCCTGTATGCCCTGATGCTGGCTTCTGCCAATGAAAGCGCAAATGCTCTTGCCTGCCATGTAAGCGGCTCCAGAGAAGCTTTTGCAGAGCTTATGAACCAGACAGCAGAAAGCCTTGGATGCACAGGAAGCCATTTTGCAAACCCCAGCGGTTTAAATGATGAAAATCACTATACCACTGCCCATGATATGGCCCTGATCACCAAAGCTGCGATCCAGAATCCTGATTTTTTAGAGATCGACGGAGCCCGCAATTACAAACTTCCACCCACCAAACGCAATCCGGAAGGTGGCTATGTAGCAAACCACCACCGCATGCTGGTAAAAAATACTTCTGTTTACTATCCCGGTGCTTTCGCAGGCAAAACAGGTTATACCTCCATTGCAGGCAACACCCTTGTGACCTGCGCCCAGAGAAATGATATGACGCTGATTGCAGTTGTTTTAAACGGCCACCAGACTCATTATTCTGATACAAAAGCGCTTCTGGACTTTGGTTTTGACCGCTTTCAGATATTAAAAGCTGCTGATCATGAGACTTCTTATAAAGCCCTGGATAATGATATGACCATCGGCGGCATGACTGCTCAGGACAATATTTCTCTTGAATTAGACAACAACAGTTTCGTTGTCATTCCAAAAGATGCGGATTTTTCCGATGCAGAGGCTTCTCTCTCCTATGAGCTGGATGAAAATGCCCCGGACAATGCTATTGCCCGTATTCTTTACCAATATGACGGCTATTCCATTGGACAGGTCTATTTATGTTCTGTCAGCCAGACCATCTCCGAAGCTGCTGCCCAGAATACCCAGTCAGTTGAATCCGGCATTTCCCCGAAATCCGATACACCTGATCTTCAAAATGCAGCCAATACCAGATCCCGATCCGCCGTTGATCCTTTAGCATCTTCTTTCCAAACAGAAACAAAATTCCCCTTTATATTTGTGGGAATCTGTGCTCTTTGCCTTGCTGCAGTAGGAGTCATCCTTTTTTTCCTGCTCCATTCTCACAGAAAAGAAAAAGAAGACCTGCTGCTGCGACGCAAGCGCCGCTTAGAGCGTTTAGAGGATATCGGCTACTCATCTTCTGATTTTGACCAGCTTCTTTCGCAGAAGAGGAGTTCTGCACCTTCTTACAAAAAGCAGAAACACCCGGTAAAACGTCTCCGTCGGAAAGGCCCCTTTGACCGTTAAGAAACTGTTATGTTTAACCCTCAGATTGCACTTACGTCAAGAATCGACTATAATACAATTGAATATCGATTGAGGTGGATCCTATGGCATTAAAAAAAGATTCTTTAAAAAAATTGCCGGCTCTGTTGAAATCAACGTTTTTCAACACACTGCGCACACTTCCCATAACACTCGCCTGTATGACAGCCGCAACACTTGCAGCGAATGCGCTCTTTCATCTCAGCGGCAATGCTATTAATGTATCCATTATCTACATTCTGGCTATTTTGCTCCATGCCCGCTATACCAAATGTTACAGTGCCGGTATCATCGCTTCTATTTACAGTGTCTTCTGGGTCAACTATGCTTATACTTATCCATACATGGCCCTGAATTTTACTTTAAGCGGATACCCCCTTACTTTCGCAGGCATGACCTTTATCTCCTGTTTCACCAGCAGCATCTGCATCATGCTTTCCAAGCAAGGTGCCCAGATCCAGGAAAAAGACCGTATGCTGATGCAGGCAGAAAAAGAAACCATGCGAGCTAATCTGCTGCGGGCCATGTCTCACGACCTGCGTACCCCCCTTACCACCATCATTGGTTCCAGCGCTACCTACTTAGAGCAGGAAGACGAAATGTCCCAAGAGGAAAAACGCAAACTGATCCATAATATTGAAGATGATGCCCAGTGGCTTTTAAACATGGTGGAAAATCTGCTTTCCGTTACACGTATCCAAGATGACCGAGGTGTGACTTCTGTAAACAAAACAGATGAATCCTTAGAAGAGGTTATCTCTGAAGCCGTCCAGCGTTTCCACAAACGTTTCCCTGATGTCCCCGTTAAAGTTCACGTACCTGACTCCTTTATCATGGTCCCAATGGATGCCATGCTGATTGAACAGGTCATCAACAATCTTCTGGAAAACGCTCACTTCCATTCCGGTAGCGAAAAGCCTATTGAATTAAAAGTTTGTACGGATAATAAGACCCTTTATATTACTATTAAAGACCATGGAAAGGGCATTGACCCCAAACGGCTTTCCACCCTTTTTGACGGCGGTGGCGTAAATACCAACGAGTCCGGCGACAGCCACAAAGGAATGGGAATAGGACTTTCTATCTGCAAGACCATTATTAATGCCCATGGCGGCACCATACTGGCTGCAAACCACGCAGACGGTGCCATGTTTACTTTTACCTTACCCGACTGGAAGGAGTATTGATCATGACTACGAAAGCAACTATTATCATTATTGAAGACGAAAAAAATATCTGCAGCTTTATCGAACACATTTTAGAGCCTCAGGGCTACCGTGTGATCAGCGCAAATACAGGCAAAGAGGGCCTGCAGTACATTACTTCTGAACATCCGGACGTGATTCTGTTAGACTTAGGTCTGCCGGATATGGACGGCTTAAAACTGATCGAGCAGGTCCGTTCCTGGAGTATTACTCCTATTATCGTTATCTCTGCAAGAACCCTTGAAAAGAACAAGATCGCAGCCCTGGATCTGGGAGCTGACGACTATCTGACCAAACCTTTCGGCACCGGAGAGCTTCTTGCACGTATCCGTACCGCCCTGCGCCATTCCCAACGCAATCAGCACATTGGAAGCTCCAAATATCAGGTAGGCGACCTGTTAGTGGATTTTGAACGTCGTCTGGTAAAGATAAAAGACCAGGAGATCCACTTGACTCAGATTGAATACAAGCTGGTATGCCTCCTTGCACAGAATGCAGGTCGCGTTATGACCTACGAATCCATCATCACAAAGATCTGGGGACCATATGCAGACAGCGATAATCAGATTCTTCGCGTAAATATGGCTCACATCCGCCGGAAGTTAGAAGAAAACCCGGCAGAGCCTCAGTACATATTTACAGAGATCGGTGTTGGCTACCGCATGCGCGAAGAACAAAATTAAAAAAGAAGAATCCGTCGTTTTACAGTTTCGACGGATTCTTCTTTTTCTTTTTATTATCTTCTCTTTTCTGGAGCAACATAGGAAGCGCTTCTTCTCCCACTGCTTTAATGGTCTTTACTGCATAATACAGATCCCGCTCTGACTTCTTTACTCGGATCTTTCCCTTCATATAACCATGCTCCGGACAGATGCCAAGAGCGAAATAAAACCGCTGTCCATAAGAAAACCAGCGTATCTTTTTTCGCAGCATCCTGGCACATTTCACACATATAATATCTGCGATCTCTTTATCCTTAAGTATCTCCTCTTTACAGTCAAACTCACCGGAAACATACTTGGAATACTCCGGAAACTTCAGCTGATAGCTGCTTCCCCGGTTCGGAAGCCAATAATAATCAATAGAAATATATTTTCCATATTCTTCTATATTAATACGGCGCAGCGTACGACCTGTATAGACCGCATCATCCAGCGCCCGGTGAAAAGGACGCTCCTGATCCAGCTTAAGTTGTTCTACGGCATGATCTAAGGAAATGCGGTTCTTTCCATCAGAATACTCCAGGGAATATAGTTTCTGTACGTCATAATATAATAATGGTCTTGTAAACGGTATATCTATCCCATGATAGGCCATATTCCGCTGCAGCTCTGTCAGATCCATAGAACCCCAGGTACAGAAAATATATTCATCTTCCCCGCACCAGTTGAGGAAATCCTGCATCACCACCGGAAATGGCTGTCCTTTTTTACAAAGTTCCTCCATATCCATATGGGTCACTTCTGATATTTTAAAATGCATTTCTTTATAAGCTTTTGGCCGCACCAGACGATGAAACTCACTTACCCGCTTCATCTGTCCGTTCAGCTTTACAGCTCCGATCTCAATAATTTCAAAGGGCATGTGCTCCACGGAGCACTCTTTTCCCTCTGCACTCTGGTTCCACTCCAGATCAAATACAATATAATTCATGTCTTTATCCTGTCACTTTTTTTACCTATACATAGTATCATATAGACTTTGATATTGAAAGAGTCTATTTTTAGCAGAAAAAAAGAACCACATTCCTGTGATTCTTAAAAGAGGCGACAACCGGAATCGAACCGGTGATAGAGGTGTTGCAGACCTTTGCCTTACCGCTTGGCTATGTCGCCATATTCAGTTAGATGACCCCAAGGGGATTCGGACCCCTGTTACCGCCGTGAAAGGGCGATGTCTTAACCGCTTGACCATGGGGCCCTGCTTATTTCTAAAAAACTCCCCGAGTAGGACTCGAACCTACGACCCAACGGTTAACAGCCGTTTGCTCTACCGACTGAGCTATCGAGGAATATTGAAAGTATACATACCTTCAAAACCACATATTGATGAATGATTGACTTTCCGAATATTTACAACCTTTTGTTCCATAACCTGGCGACGGTC
>CAVFER010000087.1:0-6606 GCA_963621525.1 bacterium
TGAGGCGTACGCGGTGCGTACGTTGATGAAATTCGGGTGCGACTGGCGGAAAATCAGCCACAAAGGCAGGTGCAGGAAAGACTCCGAGAGAACATCATAAAAAAACGAGCAGCAAAACTGGATTTACGCTTGTTTGCTACTCGTTCAGGAATTATTATATTTCTCAATTTAAAAAATGTCAAAGGAAAAAAATCATTTTTATTTACATCTTATGCCGGATAAAATCCAGTAGGCGCCTCTGCCATATTGATCATAATGTTCTTCATCTGGGTATAATGTTCCAGGATGACCTTATGTGTCTCTCTTCCAATGCCGGATGCCTTGCAGCCACCAAATGGAGCGCCTTCCGGGATGGCATTGTAGGTGTTGACCCACATGCGGCCTGTTTCCACGCCTCTTGCTACACGAAGGGCCCGGTTGATATCTCTGGTCCAAACAGCACCGCCTAAACCGTAGGCACTGTCATTTGCCATGGCAAGGACTTCTTCCTCTGTTTTAAACTTGATGATGCAGGCAACCGGTCCGAAGATCTCTTCCTGGGCTACACGCATGTCATTGGTCACATCTCCTAATAAGGTCGGACGCAAAAAGCAGCCTTTTTCCAGTTCTCCTTCTTTCGCCTGTACACCGCCGCAAAGCACCTTTGCGCCTTCTGACTTGCCGATCTCTACATATTTTAAGATCTTTTCCATCTGTCTGCGGTCGATCTGGCTTCCCATCTGGGTCTCTTCTTCCCATGGAAGACCTACTTTTACTTTATTGAAGCGTTTTACTGCCTCTTCTACAAAGCGGTCATAAATGCTCTCCTGAACAAAGACTCTGGAACCTGCGCAGCAAACCTGACCCTGATTAAAGAGGATGCCCATCTGAAGTCCGTCCATTGCCATTTCCCAGTCACAGTCTTCAAAGAAGATATTGGCAGATTTTCCACCCAGCTCCAGTGTAGCCGGAATCAGCTTCTGGGCTGCTGCCAGAGCTACATTTCGTCCTACCTCTGTAGAACCGGTAAAGGCGAGTTTTCTAAAGCCCGGATGATCTAACATATACTGGCCTGATTTAGAACCCGAACCGGTGATCACATTAAATACACCTGCAGGGATCACATCCTGGACCAATCTTGCAAATTCCAGAACGCTTAAAGGTGTGGTACTGGAGGTCTTAAATACAGTGCAGCAGCCGCTGGCAAGAACAGGCGCCAGTTTCCATGCTGCCATTAAAAACGGGAAGTTCCACGGAACGATCTGGCCTACTACGCCGATCGGTTCTCTTAAGATCAGGCTTAATGTATCTTTTCCAAGGATATTGGCGCTGCCCTCTTCTGCCTGGATGCAGCCTGCAAAGTAACGGAAATGGTCAGCTGCCATAGGGATATCCACTGCCAGTGTTTCACGAATCGGTTTTCCATTGTCCATGGATTCTACCATAGCCAGATGTTCCTTGTTTTCATCAATGATAGCTGCAATCTTATTTAAAATGGCGGCTCTTTCCGCAACCGTAGTATGCTTCCATGTTTTAAAAGCTTCCCATGCTGCTTTTACTGCCTCGTCTACATCTTCTTTTGTTGCCTGGGCGCACTCTGCTAATACGCTTCCATCTGCCGGGCAGATTGTTTTAAATGTTTCATGGTCAGAAGCGTCTTTCCATTGACCTCCGATAAATAACTGATAACGTTCCTGTAATTTTGCCTTTTTCATATTATTTTCCGCCTTTCCTGTACAATTTTTGCAGTCTTTCATGCCTTTTGGCGCTGGCTATTTCCATTTTCATAAAGTCATCTGACCTTATTAATATGCAGCCTTGAAAATTCCAATTACCTGTTCCTTTGTAGCCTTTCTCGGGTTGGTCAACTGGCATACGTCCTTCATTGCATTTTCAGCCATGATCTCAAAGTCTTCTTCTTTTACTCCAAGACTTCTCAGGTTCTGCGGGATACCTACCTGCTCACTGAGCTGACGGATGGCTGCAATGGCTTTTCTGGCTGCTTCCATAGTGGAAAGTCCGTCAATGTTTTCACCCATTGCCTTTGCAATGTCTCTGAAACGGTTTGCATTTCCGATCAGATTAAACTCTTCTACATGAGGAAGTAGAATAGCGTTGCACACACCATGAGGCAGGTTGTAAAAACCACCTAACTGATGAGCCATCGCATGAACATAACCTAAGGAAGCATTGTTAAAAGCGATACCGGCCAGATACTGTCCATACGCCATTTTATCTCTTGCTTTCATGTATTCTCCGTTTGCAACAGCCTTTGGCAGATACTGTGTGATCATGGTAATGGCCATGGTAGCTGCTGCATCTGTCAGTGGATTTGCATTGGTAGAAACATACGCTTCAATAGCATGGGTCAAAGCATCCATTCCGGTAGCTGCTGTCAGTGACGGCGGCATACCTACCATCAGTTTCGGATCGTTGATTGCGATCTGTGGTGTCACTCTCCAGTCTACAATGGCCATTTTTACATGACGGCTGGTATCTGTAATGATACAGAAACGGGTGATCTCAGAAGCGGTTCCTGCTGTGGTGTTAATGGCAACCATAGGGCACATAGGATTTTTAGATTTGTCCACGCCCTCGTAATCCCGGATATTTCCTCCATTGGAAGCTACGATGCCGATGCCCTTTGCACAGTCGTGTGAAGAACCACCACCAAGAGAGATAATGGAATCACATTCATTTTCCCTGAATACCTTAAGACCGGCTTCTACATTCACATCCTTCGGGTTTGGCTCTACACCGCCAAAAACAACGCTTTCAACACCAGAGTCCTTTAAGATGTCCTGGATCATCTGGGCCATTCCCTGTTTTGCCAGAAATGCGTCTGTTACAATGAGAGTTTTCTTTCCTCCCAGACTCTGCATTAAAGAACCTGTTTCCTTTACAGAATCTTCTCCAAATAAGTTTCTTGTAGGCAGAAAATAATAAGTTGTTCCCATGTGTCCGTACCTCGTTTCTTTCTTATTTTTCACTCATTTTCCTACAGGGTCTTCAAATTTTGGAACCTCTTTGTTCCTCCCTGTGTATCGGTAGGCTCATGGTAACACTGATCTGATATCTTTAAAATATCCAAAATAAAACTATTAAAGGGTATCAGATTTTACCACTGGATAAAAATATTACCCAGTCTTCTCACCGCCTCGGTCAGGCGGCTTTCATCCATATCAGAATAATTTAACACTAAAATATGTTCATAATCCGGGTTCTTCTCACTGCAGAACCGGTACAGGCAGGAAACATGGATCCCCACATTTGCCGCTGCCTCTTCAATCTCTTCATCGGTCATGGAAGTATCCACTTTTACCAGCAGATGAGTACCGCTTTCTCCTCCGTCTACACTGACAGCAGGCAGTAAAACAGACTGTTTTAAAATACGTTTCAGCCTTTCCCCTTCTGCATGGTAAAACTTTTTAAGACGGCTTAAATGGCGCTCAAAATAGCCATTTTCAATGAATCTTGCCAGCGCGTACTGCTCGCAGGTAGAGGCTGTATTGCAGTAAAAATTAGCAGTATCAATATAGCGGTGCATCAGCTTCTCCGGAAGGACCATATAGCTGATACGTATAGCCGGTGTCAGGGTCTTGCTGAATGTGTTCATATAGATCACACTTTCACAGGGATCCATGCTCCCAAGAGCGGGAATAGACCGGGAACGATAGCGGAATTCACAGTCATAATCATCCTCTATGATGTAACGTTCTTCCTTTTCTGAGGCCCAGTTAAAAAGTTCCTGACGCCTGGAGGCTGACATGACGGTTCCCAATGGATAATGGTGCTCCGGAGATACATGGATAATATCTGCCCCGCTGTTCCGCAGGCTTTTCATATGAATGCCCCCGTCATCCATAGCTACACTCTTCCACTTCAGCCCATATTCCTCATAGATCACAGGAATCTTCTTATATCCTGGGTTTTCCACTGCATAGACTGCATCTGCAGGCAGCAGCTTGATCAGGCGGCTGTACAGGTATTCAATACTGGCTCCGATCACGATGCATTCCGGAGAAATGGTCATTCCACGGGTACGGTATAAGTAATCTGCAATGGTTTCCCGCAGCTGGCGCACACCCAGAAAATGGCCTCTTTTTACCAGTTCTCTGTCATACTCTGACAGCACCTCCCGCATGACCTTTCTCCACATGGAAAACGGGAATTTATCGTATACTGTGTTGTTGGCTGTAAAGTCCGCAAACCACTGGTCTTCCCTGTAAAGCTGGGGATATTCTGCCACTACAGGTTTATATTCCGGCATAGCTTCCACTGCCGCCACAAAATAGCCTTTTTTCTCTTTGGAATAAAGATAACCTTCCACCACCAGCTGTTCGTAGGCGCTTAAAACCGTTTTTACGCTGATGCCATTATCTCTGGCCAGCTCTCTTTTGGAAGGCAGCTTGGTCCCCGGCAGGATCCGCCCTCTTAAAATATCTTCTTTCAGTTTCTGATACAGTTCTTCATATAGGGACGTGCCCTTTTTCTTCTCTAACTCATAATGCAGCATTTTATCTGGTATCCTTTTTTTTCACTATTCTGGGTATTACATTGGTATCAATTCCGATTATAATAGAAGCAAAATCATTTGTAAACCAGAGGAATCACTTATGGGAGTCTATGCAATCACCGGCGGTTCCGGTGGAATTGGCCTGCAGGTGATCAGTCAATTAAAGAAGCAGGGGCATGAAACCATTAATATCGACTGGAAAAAGGGGGAGATTGAGGCAGATCTTTCTCTTCCGGAAGGAAGACAGAAAGCCATTGACGAGCTGCATGAACTGCATCCGGAAGGTTTAGACGGTCTGATCTTGTGCGCCGGCGTTTCCGGTTCCTGCCATGATCTGCGCCTGATCCTTTCATTAAATTTTTTCGGAACTGTTTCTATTATAAAAGGAGCCTATGACCTGTTAGAAAAAAAAGGCGGCAGCTGCGTAGCTACCGTCTCCAATGCCATTTCCCAGGGCGATCTGCCCATGGACCTGGCGGATATTTTAAATAATAATAATGAAGATGAACTTCGCATCCTGAATCTGGTATCGGATCTGGATGAAAATGATCTGGTAACCGGAAACCGGCTTTACGTCGCCTCCAAATACGCTCTGGCCCGTTGGGTACGCCGCCATTCTGCCTCCTATGCTGCAAATGGGGTGCGCATTAATGCAGTGGCACCCGGAAATGTAAATACCTCCATGACTGCCACTATGTCTGTGGATGAAAAAACCGCATTAAACGCCCTTCCTATTCCTACCAAATATGGCAAAGAAACCCTTATGGAGCCGAATGAAGTAGCTTCTGTGATCAATTTTCTGATCTCCAAAGCGGCCCGCGGTGTCAATGGGATTATCATGTTCGTAGACGGCGGTACGGACGCCCTTCTTAATTCAGAAAAAGTATATTAAATATGGATCAATATTTATAGAAAGGAATCTTTCATGGAACCTGTTATCCAGAAATATCTTACAGCTCTTGAAACCAAAGATTTTGAAGCTCTTGCTAAGCTTTTTACCAAAGACGGCCATTACTGCGACTACTGTGCCAACGGTACTCCACAACATGAATTTCATTTATATGGAAAAGAAGCTATTTCCATGTTTTTCCGGAATAAATTTCTCTTCTGCCAGTATTCCATCTCATCTCCCACTGTCCTAAGTGGCTCCCAGGCAGAATTTATCGCCTCCTACGGCGGCTATCATGTAATGACCATTGCCAGCCTGCAGCAGCTGACCGCTGACGGACATATCAGACGGCTCACTGTGCGGCCGAAATAATCTTTATATCCGCAGATTTTTTAATAAGGCATTCCTTTTTGTAAAACGCAATCCCATAACAGATCACTTCATTGATGCTGTCTTCAAACTCAACTGAATACTGACGATCCTTAATTTGCAGAAGTGCCTCCTCACATGCATCTGCCAACTTACTTTTATTCGTAGCATATTTCGCTTCAAAGATCGCCAGGCGGTTATTATCTGAATCAAAGACTACTACATCACTGCGTCCATTGCCATGTTCCCTATTCGATTTTACCTCATATCCTGCTCCGGCAAAAATTCCAGCAAGAAACGCATGATAGTAGTCTTCATGATAGTCATGATAACTGATTGTTTTTTGAAGAAGACGCGTCATCTCCTTTGTCGCTGTTTGACAGTCACCTTGCCATACAGCTTTACACAATTCTTCTGTTTTCCATCCATGTGCATTTTCCGCAAACCATTTTAAAATAGTATCCTGATAAATCTCGCGGATCTCCGCATTTGGAATCGTTAATGCCATAACGTTTCCCTTGACTCTATCACGATCCTCTGGGAGCAGCGTATCTGGATCACAGCTTGTCAGATATCCCGTCAGATATAAAACACTCCAGAAATTTTCATCTGAGCATGTATCAAAATTGTAAGTCAGATTTTCTTCTATTCTCTGAATAATATACCCGCCATTCATCAACACTTCCAATTTCGTTTTGATCATTTTTTCTTTATGATCAACTATAAATGAGCAAATCCGTGATTTTGCACAAAAAAGAGACATCTTAATTCGAGTATGTTGTATAATGAAAGTGTCCCAACAGACATTATTACATCCACGAAAGAAGGTGCCTCTCGCAAATACTATACATCA
>CAVFER010000088.1:0-6606 GCA_963621525.1 bacterium
ATGTACTCTATGATAACATAATTATTTTTTGATGTACACACTTTTTCCCTAGTGTCCAAGGTACCTAAGAGCAATTTACACACAAATTAGGACTTGACTCTTTTATATGTGGTATTTTTGTTTCGCAGTAAAAAAACAGGACCGCCATATCATAAACGCAGTCCATTCATTCCCGTTACTACGTTCATTTACAGCAGTCCCTTTTTACCTGTCAAATTTTTCTGTTACAACACTTTTATCCTATATTGCTCTTCTGTTCTGCACAGGCAGAGCACATATACCTTACCACTTATAATGCTTAATCAGAGCCTGGGTTCCCAGATCTCCCATACCTTCTTCTTCCAGTTTTTTACAAATTCCGAGAACATTTTCCAAAACATCTAACTTCGTTCCTCGTTCAGATGCTTCCTCATCTGCAAGGCTCATATCCTTGATAAAATGTTTTAAGAAGAAGCCTGGTGCATAGTCATCTTTTGCTGCCCTGGAAGCTACATTGTTCATCTGGGCGCTTCCTGCAGCGCCGGTGGAAATAGACTTAAGCATTACATCTACATCCAGTCCTGCATTCTTTGCATAGACCATAGCCTCACATGCGCCTGCCAAAGCTCCCGCAATGGCTATCTGGTTGCACATCTTGGTGTGCTGTCCGTTTCCAGATTTTCCTTCGTAGTTGATGGCCTTTCCCATTGCCTCAAATACAGGCAGACAAGTATCAAAGTCCTCTTTATCACCGCCTGCTAAAATGGTCAGTGTTCCCGCCTTTGCACCGCTGTCACCACCGGTTACCGGAGCATCTAAGCCATGGAGACCGCGCTTCTTTGCCTCTTCGTAGATCTGTTTATCTAGCTTCGGGCTTGTGGTGGTCATATCGATCACATAAGTGCCTTTATCTGCATTTTCAAGGATACCATTTTCTCCGAAATATACTTCTTCCACATCCTTTGGATAACCTACGATTGTAATGATCGCATCTTGCCCTTTGGAACACTCTGCAACCGTATCACACCATACAGCGCCCTCTGCAATCACATCTTCCACTTTTGACTTTGTTCTGGTATAAATAGAAACTTCATAACCAGCTTTCATCAGATTACGCACCATAGATTTTCCCATGATACCAACGCCGATAAATCCAATCTTCTTTAACATCTGTTTCTCCTTTCCTTCGTTACACAAAATGTCCTTTATGATTTCTTCTATACACGGTTCAAGCCCGGTATTTTCATATTGTTTCTTAATGCAGCACTGATCCAAACGTTCTTTTGAAAAATCCTTCTCATCTGCTAAAAATCTGCGGCACATTTCTGCATATCTCGGTGCTTTCTGGGTCTTTTCCCTGTTTAATGCCCGCTGTAAGCGCTCACCATCTTCCACATGGATATATAAAGGGATCATGGCCGCTGCCCCATAATACTTACAAAGTCCTTCATAAGACTCCAGAGTTCCCATCATCAGATAGCTGCTGGACCGCAAGTCGATCTGCCCATCATCTGCTGTAAAATAGCTCCATGGTCCATAAATGGTATTGTAGGTGCGGCATTCGATCACTTTACCAGCATTTTTCATAGCCTGAAGCTGTTTCTCATCTGTAAAAATGTATTCCACCCCATTGGCCTCTCCGTCGCGGATGGGCCTTGTGGTATGCATACGGACAGTCCCAATTTCCGGCAGTTCCTTTACCAGACGCTTGTAAATAGTGTCCTTTCCCGAGGCGCTTTTTCCCATTACATAATAAATCTTTCCCATTATGTTTCCATCTTTCTCTTTGATTTTAAACGGACCTGTCATCTGGCAGTGCCATCACCTGTATGGTAACAAGATCTTTATCTTCCAATCCCTGGACCGGCAGATCTTTTTCTATATAATCCTGTAATGTGTCCAGTATTTCTCTGGTGATCTGCTCTCCCGGTGCTAACAGCGGGATGCCCGGTGGATAAATATAGGCAAATTCCCCGCAGATGCGGCCGCAGCTTTCTTTTAATGGCACTGCCTCTTTTTCTCCATCCATAGCCTTAAAAACAGGCATCACCGCTTCTGCATGGCGGCTGTATACACTGCCTTCTTTCCCAATATTGCAGATTTTTCCATTTTTTTCCAGTTCTTTGTCAATTTCAAGCACTGCCTTTTTCAGACGTTTCAGCCCCTTTTTGCTGTCTCCAATGGCTGCAATAGCTGTTACGTAATCGGCACCGCACATTTCCATTTCCAGATGATATGTTTCCCTTAAAGTTCGGGAAAGCATTTCCCCGGTAAGCCCGATGCCTCTCACTGAAATAACAATCTTGGAAATATCCACATCAAAAATACCTGCTTTTCCCGTCAGGTCCCGTTCTACCAGGCGCAGATGCTTCATTTTTTCCAGCTTTTTTCGTATTTTAAGCAAAACAGCTTCAAATTCAGCCACTTTGCCTTCTTTTCTATACTGATCCATAAGAAAAATGCTATTTTCAATGGACGCCATAAGCACATAAGAAGGACTGCTGCTCTGGTAGATCTGCAGGTACCGCGCTATCTTTTTTATATCCAGATAACAGCCTCCATCCGGCCTGTTGTTTTTCACATGGAGCAGGGCCGTCTGGGTAAGGCTTGGCAGTGTTTTATGCACACTCTGGATCACTGCATCTGCCCCCAGTTCAAGAGCTGACTTTGGAAATGCATCCCCATAGGCAAAATGAGCACCGTGAGCCTCATCTACGATCAACGGAAGGCCTGCTTTATGAACGATATCAGCAATAGCTTCCACATCTGAAACGATCCCGTCATAAGTAGGTGATACGATCAGTACTGCCTGGATATCAGGATCCTTTTTTAATGCGTTTTCCACATCTTCCGGCAAAATACCGCCCTGTATCCCCAATCCGGAAACCGGCTGTGGATAAACATAAACTGCTTCCAGATGATTTAAATAGATTCCATGATAAACTGCCTTGTGGCAATTACGGCTGACCAGTATCTTTCCCCCATGGGAAACCGCTGCACTGATGGCTGACAGCAGCCCGCTGGTACTTCCATTTACAAGATACCATGTATGATCCGAACCGTAAAGGTGTGATGCCCATTCCATGGAATCCTTTAAAATCCCCTCTGGATGATGAAGATTATCAAAACCGTTAATCTCTGTTATATCCACCGAAAATGGATCTGGAAAAGACAGTTTCATGCCTTCTGCCCGCTTATGTCCCGGCATATGAAAAGGATACATATCTGATTTCCGATACTTTTTTAAACGTTCCATGAGAAGTTCTTCTTTTTTCACCTTTTTCTGCTCCCGGTTCCCGCATAAAGCCCTTTTTCATTTTGCAGCTGCAACAGACGAATCACTGCAGCCCGCAGCTGGCGGCGGTTTCTTATCTGGATGAATTTATCCGGATACTGTTCTCCCACCCTTTTATAATCTTCCTTTTTTTTCCGGCTGCGTCCATTTTTTAAGATCCATAAAATGAATTCTTTATCCATCTTTTCTACGCAGCCATCTGCCATGCTTTTTCTGGTATGGCCTTTGTATCTGTAATAACGGCGCAGTGCCTGCCACAGGCAGATCCATCTTGGATAGTCCATAAAAATGATCAGGTCTGCTTCTTTCACCCGCCTCTTCTTGCAGAATTTTTCGTAATTTCCGTCAATGACCCAGCCACACTCTTTATTTTCCTCTAAAAACTGCTCACAAAGCAGGGTTCCTTCTGCTTCCTTTCGCTCCTTCCAGCCCGATTCAAACTGAAGTTTGTCCAAATGGAGCACCTGACAGCCAAGAATCTTCCCCAGTTTTGCTGCCAGCACCGATTTACCGGAGCCGCTATATCCGATCACTGCAATTTTCATTTTCCACTTCCCCAAATGTTAAAGCCATAGGATGCAATTTTCTAGAAATCAAAAAATCCCCTGCAAGGGCCTTATACCTGTTATAAAGTCTCTGCAGGGGATTGACTGCCTGAAACAGCTTATTTATTATTTTTCTCTTGTTTCAGTCATTTTCTTAACATCTGCGATAAATGCGCTAAGATCAGCAGCACCAAGGTCACCCTTGTCACGGCTTCTTACAGTGATCTTGCCTTCTGCAGCTTCCTTCTCACCTAATACCAACATGAATGGAACTTTCTCTAACTGCGCCTGACGGATCTTGTATCCAACCTTCTCATCCTTGCGGTCTAACTCTGTACGGATGCCGGCTGCTTTTAACTGATCATATACCCCCTGAGCATATTCCATGGACTTTTCAGATACAGGAATAACCTTAACCTGAACGGGAGCCAGCCATACTGGGAACTTGCCCGCAAAATGCTCGATCAGGATACCGATGAAACGCTCGATAGAACCGAAGCATACTCGGTGGATCATAATAGGACGCTTCTTAGTACCGTCTTCTGCTACGTACTCAGCCTCAAAACGCTGTGGAAGCTGGAAGTCAAGCTGAATGGTACCGCACTGCCATGTACGTCCGATAGAGTCTCTTAAATGGAAGTCGATCTTAGGTCCGTAGAATGCGCCGTCGCCTTCATTTACAATATACTTTAAGCCCATTTCATCCAGTGCATTTCTCAGTCCGTTTGTTGCCATCTCCCAATCTTCATCCGATCCCATGGAATCTTCTGGTCTGGTAGAAAGCTCTACGAAATAGTCAAATCCAAACTGAGAGTAAACTTCGTTGATCAGTCTTGTAACGCCCTTGATCTCGTCAGTGATCTGATCCTGGGTCATGAAGATATGTGCATCATCCTGGGTAAAGCAACGTACACGCATCAGACCGTGAAGCTGTCCGCTCTTCTCATGACGATGTACCAGACCTAACTCACCCACTCTTAATGGCAGGTCACGGTAAGAACGAGGCTGGGACTTGTATACCAGCATGCCGCCCGGACAGTTCATTGGCTTAATAGCATAGTCCTCATCGTCAATAACAGTTGTATACATATTCTCTTTGTAATGATCCCAGTGACCGGAGGTTTCCCACAGCTTACGGCTTAAGATAACAGGAGTAGAAACTTCCTGATAACCTTCTCTTAAGTGGATCTCACGCCAATAGTCAATCAGAGTATTCTTTAAGGTCATGCCCTTTGGAAGGAAGAACGGGAAACCAGGTCCTTCTTCTGCAAACATAAACAGACCTAATTCCTTTCCTAATTTTCTGTGATCACGCTTCTTAGCCTCTTCCATCATGGTTAAGTAAGCTTCCAGGTCTTCTTTCTTTGCAAATGCAGTACCATAGATTCTGGTCAGCATCTTGTTCTTCTCGCTGCCTCTCCAGTAAGCGCCTGCAATGCTGGTCAGCTTAAATGCCTTAATACCCTTTGTATACAGGATATGAGGTCCTGCACACAGATCTACGAAATCACCCTGCTGATAGAAGCTGATGGTCTCACCTTCCGGAAGATCTTCGATCAGCTCTACCTTGTAAGGTTCTCCCTTTTCCTGCATGAATTTAATAGCTTCATCTCTAGGCAGAACAAATGGCTTTAATGCCAGGTTCTCCTTAACGATCTTCTTCATCTCGGCCTCTAACTTTTCCAGATCATCTGGAGTAAATCCGCCTTCTCTGTCAAAGTCATAGTAAAATCCGTCATCAATAGCCGGTCCGATTGCCAGCTTGGTCTCCGGATACAGTCTCTTTACTGCCTGTGCCAGTACATGGGAAGCTGTGTGGCGGATGGCTCTTAACTCGTCTTCTGCTTCTTCAACACTTCCGTCTGGTAAAATAATCTTCATGGTAAACTCCTTTCGCTTTAAAGCGCGTTTTTTAATCTTTTAGATATGTCCTTTCAGGTTTTCAGGTATTAAAAAAACCCTGGACACATCTCTATGTCCAAGGGTGCATATACACGGTTCCACCTTGATTTTCACTCATTCATCCCTTAACGCGGGGGTACGGTACCATTTCCCTATTTCAAAGCTTTCAAACTCTGCCACAGTTCCCCGGTACGGCTCAGGATTGGTCTTCATCTGTTTCCTGCATGCGCCTTTCCACCAACCGGCTGCTCTCTGTCTGTTTTCATCAGATTACTGGTTCCTTCAATGCCTTTTGCATTTCTGCTAACCTTGATTATAACATTTAAGTCCTGTTTGTCAAGGTAAAATCAATCCGCTCATTCCCTTTCTTTTATATTTCTGATAAGATAGATTCTAATCGTGAAAGGAGGATTCTGATATTATGAAGATTGTGATCATAGACGGCCAAGGCGGACGCATGGGAAAAGCAGTGATAGAACAAATAAAAAACAGTTACCCGGATCTTGAGCTTTACGCCATCGGAACCAACAGTATTGCAACCTCTGCCATGTTAAAAGCCGGTGCTTCTTATGGAGCCACCGGCGAAAATCCCGTAATCGTTAATTCGAGAAACGCAGATCTGATCATCGGACCGATTGGTATTGTTATGGCAGATTCTCTTATGGGAGAGATTACCGCTGCCATGGCGGCTGCTGTAAGCTCCAGCAGTGCCTATAAGATACTCATACCTGTAAATCGCTGCAATCACTTTATCGCAGGCTGTCAGGGCGACAGGTTAAGCGATTATATCCGTCAGGTCTGTGAAGAAGTTGGCAGACATTTAGTAAGTTACTCAACTTTCCCATCTGATATCTCGAAATAAAGTCTGAATAAATGCGGCTTGAG
>CAVFER010000089.1:0-6395 GCA_963621525.1 bacterium
GGACACAGGTCACATTTTCAATGCCGAGACGCTCACATACTTCCTCTAAAAAACGGACTCTCTTATTTAAAGAATCCAGTAAAGTAACTTTTAAATGAGGGAATGCGATCTTTAAAGGGATACCAGGGAAGCCCGCTCCTGTTCCCACATCAATTAATGAAACCGTTTTTCCAATATCAGAAAACCCTTTTACAAGGCACAGGCTGTCACAAAAATGCTTGTTGATCACTGCATCTTCCTCTGTAATAGCCGTCAGGTTCATCACTTTATTCTTTTCCACCAGAAACTGGAAGTAGTCGTAAAACTGCTCCAGCTGCTTTTGGCTTAACCGGATGCCTAAAGGCTTTACGCCCTCTTCCATTTTCCGTGCAAACTGCTCTGTCATAGCTTTTTAACCTCTCATATCAGCATGTACCCGCGAGAACTCTCGCGGATGCATGATTTTTCCTTACACTTCGCTCTTGCTTCTCTCCAGATATACCATTAATACAGAAATGTCCGCCGGTGAAACACCGGAAATTCTGGATGCCTGTCCAATGGTAGACGGCTGGATCTTATTTAACTTCTGTACTGCCTCTTTTCTCAGGCTGTTTACCTGGGAATAATCAAAGTTTTCCGGAAGTTTCCGACCTTCTAATTTCTTAAACTGGGCTACCTGCTGCATCTGACGCTTAATATAGCCTTCATATTTGATCTCAATATTTACCTGTTCCTGTACATCAAATGCAAGATCCGGGCGTTTTTCATCTACTGCTGCCAGCTTCTCATAGTCCAGTTCAGGACGCTTGATCAGCTCTGCCAGAGTAGCTCCCGACTTAAGAGGAGTGCTTTCATATCTATTAAGTAACTCCTGAACCTTTGGAGTGCCGCCGATGGTTGCCTTTTCAAGGCGTTCTATCTCTTCATCGATCTGTGCTTTTTTCTCAAGAAGGTGCTCGTACTCTCCGTCACTTACAAGGCCGATATTGTGTCCGATCTTGCGCAGACGCAAATCTGCATTATCCTGTCTTAAAAGCAGTCTGTACTCTGCTCTGGAGGTCATCATACGGTATGGTTCATGGTTCTCTTTTGTCACCAGATCATCGATGAGGACGCCGATATAAGCCTGGGAACGATCCAGAACTACCTGCTCTCTGCCAAGAACCTCCATAGAAGCATTTACCCCCGCCATAAAGCCCTGAACCGCTGCTTCCTCATAACCGGAACTTCCGTTAAACTGGCCGCCTGCAAACAGGCCACGGATTTTCTTAAACTCCAGCGTGGATTTAAGCTGCAACGAGTTGATACAGTCATATTCGATCGCATAAGCATTTCTCACGATCCGCACATTCTCAAGTCCCGGTACAGTGCGGTACATCGCATACTGTACATCCTCAGGTAGAGAACTGCTCATGCCTCCTAAATACATTTCATTGGTATAAAGACCTTCCGGCTCCACAAATACCTGATGACGTTCTTTATCCGGGAATTTTACCACTTTATCCTCAATGGACGGACAATATCTTGGTCCTGTTCCTTCGATAGCACCAGAAAATAGCGGGGAACGGCTTAAATTATCTCGGATGATCTTGTGTGTTTCAGGATTGGTATATGTAAGCCAGCAGGAAGCCTGCTCCTTCTGGACGCTTTCCGGATCTGTAGAGAAGGAAAATGGAACCACTCTTTTATCACCAAACTGTTCTTCCATTTTGGAAAAGTCGATGCTGCGCTTGTCTGCTCTGGCCGGTGTTCCTGTTTTAAAGCGGAACATTTCAATTCCGTTTGCGATCAGGGAATCTGTCAGGTGTGTTGCCGCCTGCAGACCATTTGGCCCTGTAGGATTGCTTACATCCCCGTAGATACATCTTGCACGCAGATAAGTTCCTGTACATAATACAACAGCTCTGGCGTGATATACGGCCCCTGAGAAAGTCTTAACCCCTTTTATCTTACCATCTTCTACTATAATCTCAGAAACCTCTGCCTGGCGAATGGTCAGATGCTCTGTATTTTCCATGGTCTTTCGCATCTGACGGCTGTATTCCTGCTTGTCCGCCTGTGCTCTTAAAGAGTGGACAGCCGGTCCCTTTGATTCATTTAACATCTTAGACTGGATAAAGGTCTTATCAATGTTCTTTCCCATTTCTCCGCCTAATGCATCCAGCTCTCTTACCAGATGTCCCTTGGAGCTTCCACCTACATTGGGATTACAGGGCATCAGGGCAATACTGTCCACACTGACTGTAAATACAATGGTCTCAAGGCCCAGTCTGGCACAGGCTAATGCTGCCTCACAACCGGCATGTCCGGCGCCTACTACCACGATATCATATGTTTCTTCCAAATATGGCATTTTCTTAATTCCTTCCTGTCTCTATATTCCCCGTGACTACTTCCCCATACAGAACTTGGAAAAGATCTCATTTACCAGATCATCTTCCACTGCTTCTCCCAGTATCTTTCCAAGCTGCTCATAGGCATTCATCAGATCAATGGAATAAAAATCTTCCGGCATGCCCTCTGATATGCTCTGTTTTACCATCTTTAAGCTGTCCAATGTC
Source organism: bacterium (assembly GCA_963621525.1). Taxonomy (GTDB): domain Bacteria; phylum Bacillota; class Clostridia; order Lachnospirales; family Lachnospiraceae; genus Enterocloster. The sequence continues at coordinate 2,541 of CAVFER010000089.1, forward strand.
TGTTCCAACGCCTCTTTGTGACGCACATTGGTAATGTAGACCTGCTCATTAAAAGAAATCTCCCCATGGTAGAATAGCCTTTTGATCTCATCTTCCAAAACCTCGATCCCCCGTTCCTCTTTTGCAGAAACAGGAATCACCGCATGGCCACAGGCATTTTCCAGCTCCTCCTTATCTACAACCAGCTTAAGGTCCGTTTTATTTAACAGGACAATGGCTCTGCGCCCCCTGATAAACTCCATGATCTCCTTATCATTTTCATCTAATATCCTGGATCCGTCTACTACATAGATGATCAGATCCGCGTCCTCTGCCGCCTTTATAGCCCGCTCCACACCAATCTTTTCCACCACATCTTCTGTATCACGGATGCCTGCTGTATCCACCACATTTAAGCTGATCCCCTGAAGATAAATATGCTCCTCCAGTGTATCTCTTGTAGTTCCTGCGATCTCTGTGACAATGGCTCTTTCTTCCCCTAAAAGCACATTCATCAGAGATGATTTTCCTGCATTCGGCTTTCCTAAAATAACGGTCTTAATGCCTTCTGACATGACCCTGCCGTCATCGCAGGAAGCTAAAAGCCGTTCCACCTGTTTTACCATTGGCTCTAACGCTTCCAAAAGGCGCTCCGGATACAGGTCTAATGAAATATGCTCCGGATCATCTAAAGCAGATTCAATAAAGGCAATCTCATATAATATTTTTTCCCGAAGTTCCCGTATCTTTCGTGATACAGAGCCTGCTAACTGGCTTACAGAGCTTTTTAAGGCATATTCATTGGTAGACTGGATCACGTCCGCCACTGCTTCTGCCTGAGCTAAATCAATACGTCCATTTAAAAAAGCTCGTTTCGTAAATTCTCCCGGCTCTGCCGTCCTTGCTCCGTTTCGGATCACAGTCTCCAATATCTTCTTTACGATAAAAACGCCCCCATGGCAGTCGATCTCTACCGTATCTTCCGCCGTATAGCTGTTAGGGCCTTTCATGATCATAACCAGAACTTCATCTAAACATTCTTCCCCGTCATAAATATAGCCATAGTGGATGGTATGAGATTTCACCTGACTTAAATCCTTTGGCTCTCCCTTTTTATTTCTGTAAATGCGGCTTATTACCTGCAAGGCATCCTCACCGCTTATCCTTACGATACCGATACCGGAATTGCTCATTCCAGTCGCTATCGCTGCAATGGTATCTGTTTTCATTCATTTTCCCTCATTTCATTCCCCTATTATACAAAAAAGGCTGTCGCTTATGCAACAGCCTTTCTCATTAATTTTATTTAACAGTTCAGCCATGTGCTGGTTTGGATGAGAAAGTGTGTTGCAAGCTTGCTTGCATAAGCACTTTCTTGTTCAAATCAGCATATGATGGACCCATCAAGCTTCTTGTTTTCATGCATATGAAAGCAAGAAGCTGTCATGGATGAACTGTTACGATTACTCCTGTGTGCTTTCACTAACTGTTTCAGTCACAGGTTCTGCCTTTGGTGCAGACTGATAAGAACCGTCTCTGCGGTTGTTTCCCTTATAGCCATAGAAACGGTCAGAACGGCCTCTGCCGGCTCTGTCATATCTTCCCTTTCTCTCACCTGAAACAGCTTCCTTCTTTAAAGCAATGACTACGTGGCGGAAAGGTTCTTCGCCTTCGCTTCGTGTGGTCACGTACTTGTCATTCTGGACTGCTGCGTGGATGATCCTTCTTTCATAAGGATTCATAGGTTCTAAGGATACAGAACGTCTGGTGCGTTTTACCTTGTATGCAATGTTCTTTGCAAGGGTCTCCAAAGTCTCTTTTCTTCTTTCACGGTAATTTTCCGTATCCAGTTTTACTCTTAAATAGCCTTCGGTTCCCTTATTTACAATCAGGCTTACAAGGTACTGTAAAGAATCTAAGGTCTGTCCTCTCTTACCGATAAGGATTCCCATGTCCTCTCCCTCTAAATTCAGAGAAAGCTCCTGTTCTTCCTCATTGTAAACAGCTGTAATAGATACCTCAAGGTTCATGGCATCAAAAATCTGGGACAGAAACTCAATTGCTCTATCAGAAATAGTCTCTTTCTTTTTTGCACGTATGATCGCCGGTTTTGCGCCGATTCCTAAAAATCCGGCGCTTCCCTTGTCAACCACTGCATACTCCAGCTTATCACTGGTAGTTTCAAGCTCGATCAACGCCTTCGTAACCGCTTCATCTACTGTTTTCGCAGTAACCGTAATCATATCCATACAAAACAACCCTCCTATTTTTTATTGCCCTTCTCCTGGCGTTCATTATACTTCGCTACCATACCAGCCTTGGAAGCCAGACTGCCCGGTTTTGCATCCTGATTATAATACCTGCTGGACTCTTCCACCTGAGCCTTACTCTTTGCAATCTTGGCCATACGTGCGCTTTCTTCACGGGATTCCTTCTCTTCATACTTCTTCATCATATCATCCACATTTCCAACCTTTGTTGGAGGAAGTCCTTTTTTCGCACGCTTCTTGTTTGTCTTTTCTACATTCTTCTGTACCAGCTCATCCATGTCTACTTTATTTAAGTAGGAATTAATGACCATCTGCTGGATCACAGTAAACACACTCTGTGCTACCCAGTAGATACCAATACCGGAAGCAAATGTGAAACAGAAGAATACAGACATTAATGGCATGGTCACATTCATAGATTTCATCATATCCGCAGTCGGATTTTCTTCATTATTCTGCTTTGGCTGATTTGCAGTCATCAATTTGGTGCTGTACCACTGGCTGGCACCTGCCAAAACAGGGATTGCGATCGCTGCAATTACCATTGTGATGCTTCCCGTGCCGCCGCTGAAGAAATTGGTAATTACCTGCCATGGAGTGTATGCAATATTCAGACCGAAAAAGTTCTGCATCTTCTCAATCGCCTGTACTGCGTTCACGCCGCCTTCTACAGCAGCTTCCCCGGCAGCAGGGAAAGCACCGATAAAGGTCTGCCACTGCTGTGCGGTGAATTTATATAATAAGTCGATAACTGTATTTACGTTGGTAAAATCAAATTTGTCACCAGTCATTTTGCATGCCTGTGCAAGCTGTGTAAACACTTCCTGGGACTGATATCCGGCCGGCAGCTGACTGATAACGGTTTCATAATATCCTCTTACGGACTGTACATAAGCCGGAATATTGTAGATAACACGGTATAAAGCGAAGATGATCGGCATCTGAATGGCAAGTGGCAGACAGCCGCCTGTCATGGATGTACCATACTTTTCGTAAACCGCTTTCATCTCTGCCTGCATCATCATGGCCGATTTCTGATCGTTTTCTTTGCCCTTGTACTTTTTCTGGATCGCATTGATCTCAGGCTGCATAACAGCCATAAGTTTTGATGATTTCTGCTGCTTGATAGTCAGCGGCATCATCAAAACCTTCGTAACCAGAGTAAACAGAATAATGCACAGACCGATATTCTCAATGCCGAATGTACTGGTAAAACGGAACAAAAGATCCATGATCCAGCCTAAAATCCCGGCAATTGGCCCCAGAATACCGCCTGTTTTCGTCAAAACAACTGCGCCAGCTAAACTGTTCAAAACGCTACCTCCTTATGGAACACCTGTTGTGCTCGTTTTTTCTACGGAACTGGATCATAACCGCCTTCTGCAAACGGATGACAGCGAAGGATCCTTTTGCAGGCCAACCATGTACCCTTAAACACACCGTACTTTTCCAGTGCTTCAATGGCGTATTGAGAACACGTAGGTGTGTAAATACAGTGAGTAAATTTTTTAAGAGGAGAAAGATATTTCTGATATCCCCTTATCATCAGGATCATCGTCTTTTTTATGATCTTCATTTTTAACTTCACTTCGATTCTTTTAATATA
>CAVFER010000090.1:0-6395 GCA_963621525.1 bacterium
AACAGCCTTCAGGGACTGGTATCCAGAGAATCTACTTATAATGTACCTGCTGTATTAACAGTCACCGGCATTACCGCCGGAAACGGAGCCTATAACATTATCCCGGATTCTGCTACTATTGTAGGCGGTCTCCGTACCCAGAGTCTTGAAGTACGAAGCCACCTGTTAAAACGGATGGAAGAGATCAGCAGACAGTGCGCTGCCATGTACGGCGCATCTGCCCAGATGGAAGTACCTTACGGCTGTCCTCCTGTGCTCAATGATCCGGCTGTAACTGCCGATTTCATTGCCTCTGCAAAAAAGATCTTCCCGGCAGAAGATATCCTTAAGCTGGATCACTCTTCCATGGGCGGAGAAGACTCTTCTTACTTCTTTACAGAAGTACCTGGCTGTTATGTCTGCCTTTATAATTCCATTCCTTCTGATGACGGAAAGGAATATCCACACCACAATGGCCGTTTCTGCATTGATGATTCTGTTCTGTATCTTGCCAGCGCTGTATTTGCACAGGCAGTGGCTGACCAGATCAGTAAATAATCTTATTGATATGGGCTGCCTGATGCAGCCCAATATTTTTAGGGAGGCATGATCCTATGGCATTACAAATCCACACGGCATAATACACGCATCCCCGCAAAGCTCATTAACTTTCACTGTTTTTTTGCAAACCTGAGGCCAAAAAGGCTGCCCGCATTCGGACAGCCTTTCCATTTCTTAATAAAACCTATATTCTTTCGTTTTACAGGCAGCTTGCGTATGCAGCCTTAGCACCTTTTTCACGAATCATCTTAAGGTCAGCTACAACCTTAGCTTCCAGACCTTCGATCTTGCTCAGATCCTGATCCCACATCTTCTCATTGGTCAGAACTGCATGTACCAGTTCTTCTGCGGAATCATCCTTGTGATCGTTGTAGAATTCCAGTATCCAACGGTCATCACTTACCGTGTACTCGTTGCCAGCTGGACGCTTGCAAACCAAGCCTGCATCTGTAAGAGACTGGATATCATTGCTGTAGAATGCGATGTATGCAGCCAGTGACATGGTCAGGCACTCTGGCAGAACACCTTTTTCCTTGATGTATTCCAGGAAGGAAGGCATATTTCTTGCTTTCCACTTAGATGTGGAGTTTAAGGAAATGCTCATCAGCTCATGGTTTACAAATGGGTTGTTGAAGCGATCAGATACAGCTGCTGCGAAGTTTAACAGATCGTTCTTATCCAGTGGCAGAGTTGGGATAACCTCATCGTAAAGCATCTTGTTCATGAAGCCCTTTATGGTCTCATCGTTCATGCAGTCACGAACAATGTTCTCGCCAGCCAGGTAAGCACCCAGAACGAAGCCTGTATGAGCACCGTTTAAGATACGAACTTTTCTCTTCTTGTATGGGCTCATATCTGGAGTAACGAATACCTTGTCTAACAGACCAGCCTTCTTAAATGGAAGTACATCATTTAACTTCTCATCGCCTTCGATTACCCAAACACCGAATACTTCACCAACATCAGTCAGAGGATCTTCGTAGCCGTTCTTTGCATCCAGAGCCTTAACTTCTTCTGCGTCACGGATACGTCCTGGAACGATACGGTCTACTAAGGAACCACAGAAGGTGCAGTCTTCATTTACATACTTCTTGAAGTCAGCGCCCAGTTCCCACTGATCAACGTACTGGTTTACGCACTTTAACAGCTCTTTGCCGTTGTTGTCGATCAGCTCGCAAGCCAGCATGATGATTCCTGGCTTACCAGCCTGGAAACGATGATACAGAACCTGTGTCAGCTTTCCTGGGAAGCTTGCTGGTGGGCAGTCATCCTTCTTGCAGGATGGATCATACTGGATACCAGCCTCAGTTGTGTTGGAAACGATGATCTGCAGATCGTCGCTTGCAGCAACTTCCATCATCTTGTCGTAATCAGCCTTCTCATATGGATTTAAGCAGTTAGCAACGCTGGAGATCACGCGCTTGTCATCTACCTTCTTGCCATTTTCGCTTCCACGCAGGTACAGAGTATACAGACCTTCCTGCTCATTGATCATCTTTGCAAGACCTGGTGCGATCGGCTGTACCAGGCAGCACTTGCCGTTCCATCCAGCTTTCTCATTTGCAAGATCAAACCAGTAATCTACGAATGCGCGAAGGAAGTTTCCCTCACCAAACTGTAAAACCTTCACTGGAGCATCCTCCAGAATGTAACCATCGTAACCGGATTTCTTTAATACATCATAATTCAGAAGTGCCATAATTTTAAATATTCTCCTTTCCTATGTGGACTATTCCCTGCTCTTGCTTCCTGTTTCGCTTTTCTGAACGCTTCCGGAATTTTTCCGGAATCCTTTTCCGAAACTTCCGGAATGTCCCTTCTAAACTGCAGTATACCACACTTTTTCTACTTTTCAAATACAAAATTGTAAATACTTACATATTTTTTGTAAACGCTTACATTTTCTATGAAAAACGGGCTTTTTCAGGATACTTATTGCCCTGTTTTTCCAAAAATGATATAATGGCCCTAATTCGTTATTAAATATTTAAAATAACGTATTTGACTTTAATATGGGGTGGTAAAAATGTCAGAATTTAAAGATGTATACGAAGCCATAGCAAATGTCAGTCCCAACCGGCAGAACATTCTCTATACAGTTTTAGATAAGAGTGCCTTGGGGGAAAAGGCATTCTTTTCAGATGATAAGCTGGTATGGGAAAGTACACCAGGGGAATTCTTTTCTCAAAATAAGGAAGAAGTCTGTAGACTCCATGACAGTGGTCAGGCCACAGCCGCCGGAAAAAAATTATTCTGTGACTGCTTAGGCGGTGAAAAGCGTCTGGTGATCTGTGGCGGCGGCCACGTTTCCATGCCGGTGATCCAACTTGGTGCTATGATGGAATTTACAGTAACTGTTTTAGAGGATCGTCCTTTATATGCAAACAATGCCAGAAGAGCCGGTGCACACCAGGTGATCTGCGACTCTTTTGAAAATGGCCTTGACCAGATCGAAGGTTCCAAAGATACCTATTTTGTCATCCTTACCAGAGGCCACAGATATGATCAGGTCTGCTTAGAGCGGATCGCAAAAAAACCGCATGCCTACATCGGTATGATCGGTAGCCGCAAACGTGTGGCAAAGGTAAAGGAAGTTTTGATTGAAAATGGTACGGACTCTGAGGTCTTAAATCAGGTCTATACGCCTATTGGCTTAAATATTGGTGCGGAAACACCGGCAGAAATCGGTGTTGCCATTATGGCGGAGATCATTCAGGTAAAGAATCAGAAACTGAAAAGCTGCGGCTTTCCAACCGAAATATCTCACTTTTTAAATAATCACTCTTCTGAGCGGCTTCCGGCTATCCTGACTACCATCGTAGCCCGCCACGGCTCTGCGCCGCGAAGTGTTGGCACAAAGATGCTGGTACTTCAGGATGGTACCATAATCGGCACGATCGGCGGCGGCTGCATGGAATCAGCCGTTGTGCGCCGTGCCCTGGAAATGATCCATGGTCGCAACCAGTCTCCGATCCTCTATCACGGAGATCTTACCGGACAAGACGCTGAAGATGAAGGTATGGTCTGCGGCGGAGTTGTGGATATTTTAATGGAACGTGTCTGATCCTGATATGCCATTTTTGAACAATATCCTGTCAGTTACCATTCAGCCATGCGCCGGTTTGAATGGGAAAGTGGTTACAGTTCTTCCCTTCATTGACAAAAGTGGGGATTTTAGTTACACTAATGTGCTAGTACACCCGTTGCTAGTCATGCCCCCTCCATGAACAGTAACGATTCGCAGACAAGGAGGTAATTTCTATGAAACAATGCATGGATTCAGATAATCTGCACAGACGTTTAAAAAAGATCATCGGACAGGTTCAGGCCATTGACCGCATGATAGATGAAGATATTCCCTGCGAAGAAGTTCTTTCCCAGATCAATGCTGCAAAATCCGCTTTAAACGGCTGCGGAAAAGTGGTACTGGAAGGTCACATTAAACACTGTGTCCGTGACGGCATCGAACATGGTGACGCAGATAAGACCATTGAAAGCTTTACAAAAGCAGTAGAACGCTTTGCCAATATGCAGTAAATAAAATATGCAACGTATCTTAAAGTCAGTCCATTGAGGGCTGGCTTTTTTGTATGCCTAAAACCTTCCCGATCCTCAGATTATTTTATAATTGCCCTCTTGACAACATATACCCCCATAGGTATAATATGGTCATGTTTAGGTATACCCCTATAGGTATAGAAAGAAGGAGCCATTATGAAAGAGTCTGTCAAAAAACTGGAAGCTCTTATGGAGATCGGCGGTATTAAAAAGGACGTCTGTTTCCTGGTCATTTCCGGTATTGCACTGATCATCAGTATTTTTAAGCTGATCCAGCTGCCATTTGATCCAGCCTGGATCGCCATTATTTTATGCGGCATTCCCATTATCATGGAAGCAGTCATTGGTTTGATCACAGAATTTGACATCAAAGCCGATGTTCTTGTATCTCTGGCACTGATCGCCTCTGTCTGCATCGGTGAAGATTTTGCTGCCGGTGAAGTGGCATTTATCATGCAGTTAGGCGGTCTTCTGGAAGAGCTGACCGTTGCAAAAGCCCGTGCAGGGATTGAAAAACTGGTGCACCTGACACCACAGACTGCAAGACTGGTCAAGGATGGCGCAGAAACTATCGTTGCTGCAACGACTGTAGCTGTAAACGATATTCTCCGCGTCCTTCCCGGCGAAACCATCCCGGTAGACGGTGTGATCCTTTCCGGAAATACATCTGTAAACCAGGCTGTTATGACCGGAGAATCCCTTCCCGTTGATAAAACGGCAGGGGATGAAGTTTCCTCCGGTACCGTAAACCAGTTTGGTACCTTTGAAATGAGAGCCGCTAAGGTTGGGGAAGACAGCTCTATCCAGCGTATGATCCGTCTGGTACAGTCTGCAGATGCTGGAAAAGCAAAGATCGTTGGTCTGGCTGACCGTTTTGCAACCTGGATCGTTGTGATCGCATTAAGTGCAGCCGCTTTAACCTGGCTGTTTACCGGCCAGATCATCCGCGCTGTTACCATTCTGGTCGTTTTCTGCCCCTGTGCTCTGGTCCTGGCTACTCCTACAGCCATTATGGCTGCCATTGGAAATGCCACAAAGCATGGATTTTTGGTCCGCGAAGGGGATGCTCTGGAAAAACTGGCAAAGGTTTCAAAGATCACCTTTGATAAAACAGGTACTTTAACATGTGGTACTCCAAAGGTAGTTACCGCCTACTGCGCTCATCCAGGCTACTCCAGTGAAGATATCTACCGCTTCTGTGTCGGGGCAGAACAACACTCAGAACATCCTCTCGGAAAAGCAGTTCTTGTCTGTTTTAAGCAGGAATATGGCTCTGTCCCTGCAGCGGATGATTTCCATATGATCCCCGGCCGTGGTGTTTCTGCTTCCGTAGACGGTAAAGTGATACTGGCCGGAAATATGAAAATGATGAAAGAAAATAAGATAGCTTTCAATCAGGATATTACAGAAAAAGCAGAAAGTTTTCTGGTTCAGGGCTGTACTGTGATCTATGTGTCGTTTGACGGCATTCTAGCTGGTTTTCTGGCTCTTTCTGATACAGTACGTGTGGAAAGTGCATCTATGATCAGACGTCTGCATGATCTGGATGTAGAACCGGTCCTTCTCACAGGGGACCATGAAAATGCAGCCGCTGCCATTGCCAAACAGCTGCACATCAAGAAAGTACAGGCAAACTGTCTCCCGGAAGATAAATTAAACTTTATCCGCTCCTGTCAGGAGAAGAAGGAACTGGTATGTATGATCGGAGATGGGATCAATGATGCCCCTGCTTTAAAAGCGGCAGATGTGGGTATTGCAATGGGCGACATTGGAAGTGATATTGCGGTAGATGCTGCAGATATTGCTCTGGTGGATGATGAAGTAAAGGAAATCCCTCATCTGGTGGCTCTTTCTAAGCGAATGATGACCACCATTAAGATTAACATGACATTCTCTATGGCATTGAACTTTCTGGCTATTACACTGGCCATTACAGGAAAATTAAATCCGGTTGTGGGAGCACTGGTGCATAATGCAGGATCTGTGCTTGTTATTACTAATTCTGCACTGCTTTTGAAGTGGAAATTGAAGTAGAAAAAGAAGTCCATGCGGGCTGCCAGTGCGGCAGCGGCATGGACCTTTTTTGCATGGCGCTTTTATTATTTATTTCTCATCATTAAAGCTATATGGCTTGATCTGACGCACAATGTCCATGATCGTGCCGTCACGGGCCTCGATGATACCTACTACTCTGTCTCCAAACTGAACCTTCTCCGGTTCGCCTACGATGGAGTATGCGATATCACGCAGTTCTTCGATGGTCTTAAATGGCAGGTCTACGCCCTTCATTGCCTCGA
>CAVFER010000091.1:0-6315 GCA_963621525.1 bacterium
AGCTGAGACTGAGCAGGAGACAGCAGAAGAGACTGAAAAAGAAACTTCTGAGGAAGCTGCTGCAGCAGAAGGCGAAGTAACAGCATCTGTTTCCCGTCATTATGCACCAGTTGTTGCGATGAAGGAAGATGCAGAGGCAGCTCCTGAAAAGGAAACAGCTGAAGCTGTAGAAACAGAAAAAGAAGTCGTTGAAACTGAGAAAGAAACCACCGAAGCAGTAGAAAAAGAAACTGCAGAGGCAGTTGAAATCGAGAAAGAGACCACAGAAGCTGAAAACAAGGATGCAGAAGTGACAGAAACTGAGACAGAAGTAACAGATGAGACTTCTGAGACAGAGGAAACAGCAGAGGAGACTTCAAAAGAAGAGACCACAGCTGAGTCAAAAGAAAACGAAGAAACAGAAGCAGCAAAAGAAACACAGACCGAAACTTCTAAAGCAGCTGAAACTACAGCAGAGGCGAAGGAAGAAGAGCCGAAGAAAGCAGAAGCAGCAACTGATAATGATTTAGTTGGAATCGGCTACTGCAGTACAGCAAAAGCCTATACAACTACTGTAAGTTCCTTAAAGGCTCTGGATGATATTCAGGGATTGAAAGTTACATATGCAATCAACCCGGAATACAGCGCAAGAATCGTAGATGGTCCAAGAGGCGTTGAAGAAGGCGAAGCACTTGTATTCGGTGTAAAGAACCAGATCGGTTATGCCATCGAATCTGTAACTGCAAATGGTGAATTCCTGGAAGCAGACAGTACTTCTGAGAATGAAGATGGTTCTGTGACCGCATGGTACTCAGTAGCGGAAGTAACCGAAGAGCAGGAAATTGAAGTCTATATGACTGAAACCGGGGAACATCCTGAATTTAACGCAGAGCTGACCATGGAAGATGGAACTATCATTACTCTTCATGCAGCAGAAGGTGTTCTTCCGGCAGGGGTTACTGCGGAGGCAACAGTTAAAGATAATCTGGCAGCGACAGTGAAAGAAAAACTGGAAGCAGAAGATTCGGATAAAGGTGCTGTAAAGGCAGTAGTGGCATACGATATCAATTTAATGCTAGATGGCAATAAGCTAGATAACAACTGGTCTCAGAATGGTTCTGTGGAGGTTACATTCAGCGGTAACAAGATTCGTGATATTATGGCTGATGCAACTGTAGTTGAGATTTATACAAATAGAGCTTCAGATGATGGGATTCAGACAACGGAATCATCAGATGAATTAGATCTGGAACAGGTTTTGACAGAAGAGATTGCAGAATCTGGAAAAGAAAGTGTGACTTTTGAGGCAAAACATTTTACAGATTATATTCAGGTTACAAGAGAGTCTGACTGGTGGAATCAAGTTAAGGTTACATATCATTCTAATAACATAACTGGATATTGGGGAAGTATCACTGATAATGAAACATGGGAAGATACAACATCGAAGGGTGCTACAATTACTTTCCCAGAATATGTGGGAGATAATGGCTCTTACAATAATACTTGGCATTTTGTGGGTTGGAGTACAAATAAAAACGCGAATGCAAGCGGAAATTATACAAGTACAGTGTATAAGCCAAATGATACGTGGCGTGTATCTGCAGATGGAAATACAATTGATTTTTATGCTATTTGGGCACAGAAAGATGTAGATGCTACTTTCTATATCCGTTTGGATGGGCAAATCCCGACCGAGCCACAAGCACATGCAAATTCTGAATATGCTACAGTTGGCGTAATAAAGAATGCTTTGAAGTCAGCTGCATTTTATACGGATAGTACCAATGGAGTTGATTCTTATTTGAATAAGACACCAACAGATAGTCAAATTAAGTCTGGATATGCTAAATATGATTCTAATACGCAATATGTTCTTTGGTATGTTATAAAGCTTGAAAATAATGGCTGGCATGTAGACGGTGTCCTTCTGAACAAGGCAAAAGTGAACTTATCATACAATCCTAATTGTGCTACTGGTGAATGGGTTAGCGGCACAATGCCGGATGGTGAACAATATGTTGTAAATTCAGAAGTGACAATATCTGATAAGGTGCCGAAACGTTTGGGCTATACGTTTACAGGGTGGAATACGGCAGCTGACGGAAGCGGCACTTCCTATAATCCTAGTGGTCAGTTTGTGATTAAAGAAAATACCACTTTATATGCGCAGTGGGTAGAAAACGACAGCGTTCAACTTACGTATATTGCTAAACAGGGCGGCTTAGTGAATCGGGGATCTGAAAATGTAGCACCATCTACCGGTATTCCACAGGGCTCTGTTGCAACAGCAGCGAAGGGCTATAAGTTCGTGAATTGGACTTTAGGCGATACTGCAACTGAAGTTAGCCAGAATGCGACTCTGACAAAAGATGTTATTGATTTGTTTGCAAAATCTAATGGTTTATACGTAGCAACAACATTTAAAGCAAATTTTGTAATAGATGAAAATCAGACCAAGGAATTGTCTTACACAGTAAAACATGTGGTAAATGGAGAAGTTAGAGCTACATTTACGGACGAAACCAAGACAACGGTACAGGTGCTGCAGCCGGATACATTGACCCGAAATAAAGAACTGGAAGCAGATCAGAAATACGAAGGTTATGTAAAGGATAAAGTCACTTATGAAGACGGAACAGCCGTAACAGGAGATACAATTGAGAGTGGTGCGGTTATTGTAGTAACCTATAAGGTGGATGAAAACCAGACCAAGGAATTGTCTTACACAGTAAAACATGTGGTAAATGGAGAAGTTAGAGCTACATTTACGGACGAAACCAAGACAACGGTACAGGTGCTGCAGCCGGATACATTGACCCGAAATAAAGAACTGGAAGCAGATCAGAAATACGAAGGTTATGTAAAGGATAAAGTCACTTATGAAGACGGAACAGCCGTAACAGGAGATACGATCAAGAATGGTGCGGTTATTGTCGTCAAGTATGAGAAAGATACAAACAGTGACCAGATTCCAGATATTTATCAGATTATATTCACATACGAAAGTGATGGAAACGGTACAGTAAAGTATGTATCAGAAAACAGTATTAAAGCTGTTTCGGCAGAAGGAATTGATACACTCCTTGATATCACTGAAGTAGAGGGAAAAGTGTATGAGGTACATACCTTTGTGGATGAAAATGGAGATTATGTTGTTCCAAATAGCCCTGTTTATCCAGAAGCTGAAATAGAAGTAAATCCAGCTGATAAATACGCGTTTGATTTTTGGGATATTGACAAAGATATTGAAAATAAAGATTATCACAAAGATATGTCTGTATTTAGAGCTGTAGGTTATACAAAGGATACTGTGTTTACGGTATACTTTGACAAAGATGAGATCGGTACAGATACCCAAAAGCCAAATACACCGGATGGAATTCCGGATAAGTATCAGATAGTATTCAAATACATCTCTGAGAACCCAAGCTACGGTACGGTAGACGGCACAGCGGTTATAGACGGTTACGTTATGGAAGTTGTTACCAGACCTACTAAGGCAGACGGAAGCTACGATATGGAAGCAGCGGTTCATCCATCCGGCAAAGTAACCGTTACAGGTATCGGCAGCTACGTATTTAACCACTGGTCCGATGATGATACAAACTATGCAGATGCAAACGAGATCGCAGGTAAAGGATTTACAGCGGACACAACCTTTGTTGCTCACTTCAGCTACAATGGAGGAAACAACAATGGCGGTGGTAATGGTGGAAATAGCGGTGGCAACGGTGGTTCCAGCTCAGGCGGTGGAAGCGGCAGTTCCAGCAGTGGTTCTATCAAGAATACTTCCGGAGGTCCGGGTGCTCAGACTGTAACCATCGATGCAGGAAATGTGCCGTTGGCAGAACTTCCGGATGCACCAGCATCACCGGTAGAGATTGATGACGGTGAAGTTCCGTTAGCAGCTCTGCCAAAGACAGGACAGACAACCATGAAACTTACCATTACACTGATGTTCTCCGGTATCTTCCTTGCGCTGACAGCCATGAGCAAGAAGCACAAAGAGGAAGAGTCCTAAGACAATGGATGTAGATGTTTCAGGAAACAAAAGAATAAGTCTTAAGTGACTGATAAGAGTCGCACACTGGCAAAAGAAAGCAGTGTGCGGCTCTTTTTTCATGTGCTTTTTTGCGTTTTTACTATTGACTGTGCGTTTATTTCTTAGTATTATGATTATAAGAAAACATAAACGTACAAAACATATATATTAGAAAATCTAATATATATTAAACAAAAGGAGAATGAAAGATGGCTAAGGTAGGAATTGTAATGGGCAGTGACTCAGATATGCCGGTTATGGCGAAAGCGGCAGAGATCCTGGACAAGTTTGGGATCGATTATGAGATGACAATTATTTCCGCCCACAGAGAACCGGATCTGTTTTTTAAGTGGGCAAAGGCTGCAGAAGAAAAAGGTTTTAAAGTGATCATTGCAGGTGCCGGAAAAGCGGCTCACCTTCCGGGAATGTGTGCAGCTATCTTTCCACTCCCAGTTATCGGTATTCCTATGAAGACTTCTGATCTGGGTGGTGTGGATTCCCTGTATTCCATCGTACAGATGCCAAGCGGTATCCCGGTTGCAACCGTTGCTATTAACGGCGGTGCCAATGCAGGCATCCTTGCAGCAAAGATCCTTGCAGCGTCAGATGAGGAGCTGCTAAGAAAGTTAAAAGCATATTCCGAGAATTTGAAAGAAGACGTAGAGAAAAAGGCTGAGAAACTGGAAAAGATCGGATATAAGGAATATCTGACACAGCAGAAATAAGACGGAGGATAAGAAGATGATGGATTACAAGAAAGCCGGAGTTGATATTGAGGCAGGTTATAAATCAGTTGAATTAATGAAAGAGCATGTAAAAAAGACCATGCGCGAGGAAGTATTAGGCGGACTTGGCGGTTTCTCCGGCGCCTTTTCTTTAGCAAAGATAAAGGAAATGGACGAGCCGGTATTATTATCTGGTACAGACGGCTGCGGAACCAAGGTAAAACTGGCTATTATCATGGACAAGCATGATACCATTGGTATTGACGCAGTGGCTATGTGTGTCAACGATATTGCCTGCGCAGGAGGAGAACCATTATTCTTCTTAGACTACATTGCCTGCGGAAAGAATTATCCGGAAAAGATCGCTGATATCGTTAAGGGCGTAGCAGAAGGCTGTTTACAGTCTGAGGCAGCTCTCATCGGCGGTGAGACAGCAGAGCATCCAGGACTGATGCCGGAAGAGGACTATGACCTGGCTGGTTTTGCAGTAGGTGTCTGCGACAAGAAAGAAATGATCACAGGTGAGAACCTGGAAGCAGGAGATGTGCTCATCGGTATGGCTTCCACCGGCGTACATTCCAATGGATTCTCCCTGGTACGTAAGGTATTTGAAAAGGAAATGAACAAAGAAGGTTTAAATACCTATTATGACAGTCTTGGAAAGACTTTAGGCGAGGCACTTCTTGCACCTACCAGAATCTACGTAAAGGCATTAAAGAACATTAAAAAGTCCGGTGTGACCGTAAAGGCTTGCAGCCATATTACAGGCGGCGGTTTTTATGAGAATGTTCCACGTATGTTAAAGGATGGTGTCCGCGCAGTGATCCGCAAGGACAGCTATCAGGTGCCTCCGATTTTTAAACTTCTTGCTGAAAAAGGCCAGATTGAAGAGAAAATGATGTATAATACATTTAACATGGGACTGGGCATGATAGTAGCTGTAGATGAGGCAGACGTGGATAAGACCATGGCGGCTATCAAGGCAGCCGGTGATCAGCCATATGTAGTAGGAACCATTGAAAATGGAGAGAAAGGCGTGACTTTATGTTAAGAGTTGGCGTAATGGTATCCGGCGGTGGAACCAATCTTCAGGCGATTTTAGATGCCATTGACAGCGGAAAGATCACAAATGCAAAGGTAGAAGTGGTCATCAGCAATAATCCGGGGGCTTATGCACTGGAACGTGCCAGAAACCATGGCATCGAAGCCGTTTGCATTTCACCAAAAAGCTTTGAAAACAGAGCTGCCTTTAATGAGGCATTTTTAAAGAAAACAGATGAGTATAACCTGGATCTGATTGTTTTGGCAGGATTTTTAGTAACCATTCCGGAGGAGATGATCCGCAAATACAGAAATAAGATCATCAACATCCATCCGTCCCTGATCCCGTCCTTCTGCGGCGTAGGCTATTATGGCTTGAAGGTCCATGAGGCGGCTCTGGCAAGAGGTGTAAAGGTTACAGGCGCTACGGTCCACTATGTGGATGAAGGAGTGGATTCTGGTCCGATCCTGCTTCAGAAGGCAGTAGAGGTACAGCCTGGAGATACGCCACAGGTACTCCAGAGA
>CAVFER010000092.1:0-6168 GCA_963621525.1 bacterium
AAAACCGGTCTGCGGCGCTCATAAGCGGTTACATGGTCAAAACCGGCCTGGACCAGAAGCTTTGCTGCTTCTTCAAAGTCGGCAGCTACATCAGCTGGCTTGTGGGAGTCGGAGCCTACGGTGACGATCTGGCCGCCCAGTTCTTTATAGCGTTTTAAGGTACGCAGTCCAGGCATTGGTTCACCGGCGCCCTGGCGGATGCCGGAGGTATTGACTTCGATGCCTTTTCCCCGGGAGATCACATTTTTAAGGATCTCATCAATATAGCCCTCGTATTTCTCGTATTCTACCGGGAAGCCGCAGCGTACCAGGTGGCGTTTGATCAGATCGATATGTCCCAGGCAGTCGTATTCACCATAGGCAGAAAGCTCTATGAGATGACGGTAGTAGCTTTCTGTAATCTGTGGAACGGTAACGTCTGTGTAAGCCATTTTGCTCACATCTACATTTTCAATCTTATGGACAGAGCCGATGAGGTAATCGAAAGGATAGCTTTTAATGATGTTAAATGCCTCTTCACGGGCTAAATGGAGCTGACCGAACTCCATACCGCTTTTAATGGTCAGGCGGCCTGCAAAGCGCTCTCTGCAGCGTTCTAAGCTGTCCAAGTACATCTTCAGGTATTCTTCGTGGAAAAACTTTCTGTGGACGCCATGGGCGTAAAATTCATAGTGGTCTGTAAGGGCTACTTCCGTAAGGCCTTTGTCTATGGCAGCCTGGCACATGTCCTCCATAGGGACTTTTGCGTCAGGTGAGACACTGTGCATATGATAATCAGCTGTAAGCATAATAGCATTCCCCCTGTTGTTTATACAGATATTATAACATGTTATAACGTATTAAAAAGACTGCTTTTTCAGGTCGGTACAGTCTGACCAAAAAAGCAGTCTTTTTGATGTCATGATGAAAGTTTGAAGGGATCAGCCCTTTACTGCTCCAGATGTAAGTCCGCGTACGAACTGCTTGGACATGCAAAGGAACAGAAGCACCATTGGTAAAGATGCGATCAGAATACCGGCTAACATTACAACGTAGTCGGATTTTAAGTCGCCCTGGAAGGTCATCAGGCCTAACGGGATGGTCATTAATTTCTTGTTCTCCAGGAATACGTTTGCAAATAAGAATTCATTCCATACATTGTTTAAGTTTACAATGGCACAGGAAGCCATAACCGGCTTACTGATAGGAAGGATAATATGTGTGAAACGCTGGAAACTGTTGCATCCGTCTACGATAGCTGCTTCCTCTAATTCCTTTGGAATGGAAATGAAGTAAGCTCTCATTAAAAACATGGTAAACGGGATACGGAATGCTATGTACGGCAGAATCAATGCTGCACGGGTGTTGTAAAGCTTTAATGCCTGTAATATCTTGTAAAGAGGCACTAATGCAACCTGCTCGGAAAGAGCCATACCACCCAAAATAAGGAAGAATACGAAGCCACTACCGGGAAGGGAAAAACGGGTTAGTCCATATGCCAGCATAGAGCTTAAAAGCAGGATACAGATAATGGAAATAGCACTGACGATAATGGAGTTCTTAAAGTAGAAGAGAAGTCCTTTGCCCCAGGCAGTTGCGTAGTTGACAAACATCCATTTCTTTGGAAGAGCCAGGGAGTTTAAGAACATTTCCTGGTTTGTCTTTAAGGAGTTTAATACCAGCCAGCATACAGGAAGCAGGATGATAGCTACCATTAACAGAAGAAATACATGGAGCAGTACGGACCAGATCCGTGTTTTTAATACATATTTGTCTTTCATACCAGAACCTCCTTATATCTCTCCGGAACGGCTCACCTTCAGCTGGAAGATAGAGGCGGTTACGGTAATGACAAAAATAAGAACACCAGTTGCAGCAGCCATACCCATATCATCATGTAAGAATGCGTTCTGATACAGGAATAAGCCAAGGACCTGGGAAGCGTTTCCGGGACCACCTACTGTGGTGGAGTAAACCTCGGTAAAAAGCTTGAATGCACCGATCACAGTGATAATGGAGCATACGATCAGCTGTTCCTTTGCAAGAGGAAGGATAATGCTTACTGCGCGGCGAATCGGACCTGCGCCGTCAATAACAGCAGCTTCGATGTAGTCTTTGGACACATTCTGGAAAGCAACTACCATTAACAGGGTAATGTAACCGGTGAACTGCCACTGGCTCATTGCGATGATACAGAAGATAGCCAGGTTTTTATCACCTAGCCAGGTCTGCTGCATGCTTGCAAGGCCGATGTGCTTTAAAAAGGTGTTTAAAAGACCAAGCTGCGGGTTGTAGATAAAGTTGAACATCATACCAACGGCAGTCAGAGAAACTAACGCCGGAAGAAAATAAATGTTCCTGCAAATCGATCTAAAGCGGTTACTGGCCAGCTTGCTCTCTAACAGGAAGGCCAGGAATGTTCCAAATCCAACCTGCACGATCAGGGAGATCACGCAGTAGTACACGTTGTTCCGGATCATAATCGGGAACGTATCATTTGTAAATAATCTGCGGAAATTGTCAAGCCCTACAAACTTCATGGAAGAAGAATAGGAGGAAAGACGGAAGAAACTGTATACAAGGTTAACAATAATAGGGATATAAACAAAGCCAAGGACCATTAAAAGTCCGGGGATCACATATAAATACGGTGTGAGTTTTGTTTTCTTTTTCATCCTGACACCATCCTTTTCTTTAAAGATAGGGAGCAGATGCTGCTCCCTATCTTGGATTTCTTATAAAACTTGTAACTGAAAACTATTCAACCAGTTTCTGAGCTTCAGTAGCTACCTTCTGGATCTTAGCCATTGCATCAGTTGGGGTTACATCGCCGTTTGTGATATCGGAGATCTGGGTCAGATACTCATCGCAAACTGTGGAGTACAGAGCGTTATCAAACCAGATATCCATCTTCTTAGCGTTGGAGATTACATCGTAAGCACTCTTTAAGGACTCATCGGTTAAAGTCTTGTCCAGACCAAGGGAAGCGTTGAACCAGCCAACCTGCTCAGCCTGCTGTGCACCAACTTCAGAACCAAGGAACCACTTTAAGAACTCTACGCACTCATCTGGGTACTGGGTCTTGGAGGAGATTGCAAATCCTTCAGGAGCACCGGATACCAGGTTTGGATTACCCTTAGCACCTTCGATGGTTGGGAACTTGAACATTCCCCAGTTCAGATCTGGGTTTTCCTGCTTAACGTTGGTGATCTCAACTAGCTCGGCAAAGAGGATAGCGTTCTGTCCCTGAGTAAAGCCTAAACGAGCCATATCATGGGTCATACCGTTTACACCAGTGTTCATGTAGGAAACTAACTGCTGATATTTTTCAAGAGCTTCTGCATATCCAGGATCGGTGAATTCACCAGTCTTAGGATTGTAGTCTTTTGCTCTGGTCTCGTCATCTACTAACTGCTCATTTAAAGCGCCGATGTAGTGAGCTGCAGGCCACTTGTCCTGGTTTCCTTCTGCGATTGGATCCATGCCAGATGCTTTGATCTTGTCAAGAACATCAATGAACTGATCCCATGTTTCAGGAATTTCCAGTCCTAAGTCATTGAAGATGTCCTTATTATAGAAGAACTCTTTTGCATCCAGACGGAATGGGATACCATAAACCATGCCATCTGCAGTTGTGTACTCGTTCATCTGTGTTTCCATCAGAGAAGCCTTCCAGTCAGGATCTGCTTCCAGATATGGAGTTAAGTCTAATAACAGGCCTTCACGGATAAATCTCTCAGAGAACTCACCGCAGAAGCTGAAGAAGATATCCGGGCACTCATCGGAACCAACTACGACTTTGATCTTCTCTTTGTATGGCTGGTTCTGTGCGCTGGTCACTTCAAACTTAATATCTGGATGAAGGGATTCATACTCAGCAATCTTGCTTTCAATGAAACTGTTGCATGGATCATCAGGGAAACGATGGAACAATTTAATGACTTTTACATCACCATTGTTTTCAGAGGAATCAGCGGCTGCTTCTGTTTTTGCTCCCTCACTGCCTGCTGCGGATGTGGCACTGTCAGAAGAGGAACTGCTGCCTCCGCATGCGGTAAGGCCAAGTGCCATTACTGCTGCAAGTCCAAGGCTTACGGTCTTTTTCAGTTGTTTTTTCATAATGATCTCCTTTCGGTCCTCAGTTTTCGCTGTCTCTGTTGTATTGATACAACACATAACATCTTAGTACAAAATATAGCACAATGTTATATGACTTGCAACTGTTTTTTTAAAGGTTCTTGTAACTTTTGTCGATAAAGTTTTCACTAATCTGTGGGTTTTTGAGAAAAAATGACGGCATTTCTTTGGAAAATAAAGTTATTCCATAAAAAACGCCGTTGTTTTTATAAGTCTTCTTTATAGTCGTATTATCGTCCCTGAAGAATATAAGGTGTAGTATCTTGTATTATGATCCTACATAACAATAGTTAGACGGTATCTTTGTGGGTTGGTAAGCAGCTTGCTGTAGTGCAGCACTTCGTTATCCTGGTCATAGACCTCATCTTTTTGCAGCAGGAGAGCATGTTTTTCCGCAACGCCCAGACGCTGTGCTTCTTCCGGTGTGGCATAGCAGATTTCTACTGTTTTAACGGAATGGGTAGGGATCAGTCCGTGATTATGGAAAAATTCGTAGGTAGAGCCTAAGAGATTTTCCTTTAACAGAAATTCCATCCGCTTTGGATAGTAACTGTCTTCAATCATCACTGGAACATCGTCATTTTTGCGCAGACGGACGATGCGCAGTACTTTTTCATTTTCATCTATACGAAGCTTTCTGGCAATGGAGCCATCGGGAATCACCCATTCTACGGTGATCAGTTCTGTGGAAGGTACATGACCGTCAATTTTGCTCATTTCTGTAAAGCTGATGATCTGCTTGTCTACTACACGGTGCAGTTTTTTTTCTGCGACAAAGGTTCCGATTCCCTGTTTGCGTACTACGAAACCATCGTCGGCTAACAGTTCAATGGCTTTTCGCACAGTAATGCGGCTTACTTCAAAGTGTTGGCTGAATTCTGCTTCTGTCATCAGCTTGTCTCCGGCTTTTAATTTGCCGTCTGTGATCTGTTGTTTAATCTGTTCAGACAGCTGCTGGTAAAGAGGTACCATAGAATTTTTTATCATGAATATCTTTTTCACTCCTAATACAGTATATGTTTTCTCGAATTTTTTAATCAATAATGGCAGTTCCGTAGCCGAAAGCACCCTCTAGACTGCAGACTTTTGCTGCAAATTTTGCTCCACAGTCCATGGCATGTTTTAACTGAGCGATCACCTGATCATGGTCACCGGTGAAAAGAGCGCCATTTTCCTGAAGCAGAGTGGTGAGTAAAGTGGAGAAATAGGAGTCTCCGGCGCCCATGGTATCTAATACGGTCTCTGCTTTGTATGCAGGGGCATAGACGATCTCACCATCATAAAGGGCATAGGAGCCGTCTTCTCCTACAGTACCGACTACCAAGGTGACACCATAGGAAGCCGCTTTTTTCATTTCACGTTCTCTTTCTTCTGGAGTTAAATGGGCACAGGAAAGAAGAGCTACTGTCAGATGTGGGCAGACCTGTTCAAAAAGGGCATCGTCCCATACAGTAGAGAAATCAAAGGCAATCGGTACGCCTGTTTCTTCTAATAAAGACAGGTCATCATAGATATAGCTGTTTGTATTGGTATAGATCATCTGGAAGGACTTAATATAGTCCAGATCTTCTTTTGTAAAGTCAAATGGATGCTCTTTGGCAACACCGCCACGGTTGGAGCCTAAGAAGACGCGGTCACCGTCTTTTAAGGTAACCCGGGCTGCGCCATTTTCACCGTGGAAATGTCTGGAATGGCTGAAATCTACGCCTAACTGGGTTAAGATCTTGCAGTTGTATTCAGCAACGCCGTCATCACCAAATTTGCCAAGATATGCTGGCTTTCCGCCGTTCATAAGGGAGTAGACACATGTATTTACACACTGTCCGCCTGGATACATTTTTCCTCTGGATAAGTATTTATCGACTACATTATCACCAATGGCAATGATTCTTGCTTCACTCATATTAAAAACCTCCGGTTTTCTGCTCATATTTCCTGACGGATGTCCGCAGGACAACAACAATCTGTTAGATACAATATATAACAATATATAACATCTTGTCAATGAGTTTATGTATTCCCGGAGGTCTTTCTGTTTGATTTTTCTTTTGG
>CAVFER010000093.1:0-5330 GCA_963621525.1 bacterium
C
Source organism: bacterium (assembly GCA_963621525.1). Taxonomy (GTDB): domain Bacteria; phylum Bacillota; class Clostridia; order Lachnospirales; family Lachnospiraceae; genus Enterocloster. The sequence continues at coordinate 2 of CAVFER010000093.1, forward strand.
CGCTGAATTTACTCTTCTTTGACCCCGCCATCAGTATTTGGATCTCCTCCTCGGTCATTCCACTGCCATTGTCAGATACCTTTATTTCTACTTTATTACTCTGTAATGCTGCACTTACCATAATACAGTTATCTTTTTCTCTATGATCAAGTCCGTGTAAAATCGCATTCTCAACCAACGGCTGTATGATCAACCGCGGAACATAAAGATCCTTTACCTCTAAATCAATATCAAATACTACTTCAAAACTCCCATCATAGCGAAATCTTTGCAGCATAACATAATTCTTAGTCATGTGAAATTCCTGCTCCAGCGTTATAAAAGCACCCCTGTCGCTTGCACTCATATGCAGTAACTCTATAAACGCCTGCAGTAAATCCGGAATTTTATCCGATTGTCCGAGTATAGCTGCATATTTTATCGAAGAAAGAGTATTGTACATAAAATGAGGTGTTATCTGGTATTGCAACGCTTCTATCTCTGCTTCCTTTTTCAGCATTTTTTCAGTACTAATCTCATCTATAAGCCCTTCTATCTGCTGTATCATATCATTAAAGCTTTCCGAAAGCCTGCCAATCTCATCATCATAATATATCTCTGCCCGTGCCTGCAAATTTCCTTTTTTTACCAGATTGATCGTTTTTTCCAACTCGCCAACCGGTCTCATCAATACTCTTATCAGGAAGAATATTGGTATACAGAACAAAAAATTTAGCATTAAAGCTGCAACCAATATATAATTTCTCGCATTTATCAGATCCTCTGTTATTACCTCTTCGTCTGATACGGATGCCAATCGATAATCCGGCATAGGCATATCTACCGTCACAACTATTTTATTGTCTGGTATGTTAAGCGATGTATTTATAAGATTTGTTTTTTCCGCCGATACAATTTTTTCTCCATGCAGTACATAGCAATTAGCTGAATCCGTCTGTATGTTTTTTAAACATTTAAAATACACACTTCTCTCATCTACGTTTACGAAAATATAACCAATCTCTTTCCCGTCATCAGCACATATCCTGCGTGCAAAGGTAAACAGGTTCCAATGAACAGATGAACTTATGTCGGTATTGTATACGGGCGAAAGTTGATTCTCTGCGGTATTATTTAATATTCCCTTCATCCAATCATGTACGGATGAAGTATTTATTGTCGATCGAATTCCCCCGTCAGTACATCTTACCATTTGATTTGCAGAGTTTATATAACAGTAGATTGACTGTATGCCATAGCCACTAGTACGATACTCTTCCATTGCAGCAAGCAGATCACTATAATCACTGCTTATTTGCACGAGTGATTTAAATTCATCATCTGTAGCAGCATATACGCAGGCGTAGTATGCATCCTTCATAATATCATCAAAGCTCTGCGCTCCCACCTGCAGGCTGTTTTTTATTGACTGCTCATACGTTGCGCGGATAGAGTCGACAGACCATTTATAATAAATAGCAGAGAGCACAGTTGTGATCATCATAGACATAACGAGGATTGTAAGAATTATCTTTTCTTTGAAGCCCATCCTAAGCCTATGTTTTCTGCACATCCTATCATTCCTCCATCTGTACTGCATCATTACTCTCGCAAAACAAAATATACAGACACTATCAAATACGCTTCGTTACTAAAAATTCGACTTTTCATCAAAATTATATATATTGTTTATGCCACATGTCAATTTTATAGTCACATCATATTGTTTCATCAAGGTTTTCATTTTGTTATCTGTCTATTTTGACAATTATTTTTTAATACACGTGGATGCAAGCGGACTGTCTCCTCCAATCGAGTAGGAGGGGGATTTGAATAATCCCCCGACCTCTCACACCACTTATCCCGACTTTGTGGTTATCCCGAAAACTATTGGTGAACTACCAGTTTCCGGCAATAGTCATGTGAAAAGTCGGGATAATATTTCACATTAATCCATACAATCTCTTGAGTATTTCAGCATCATTATCAAATGTGAAATCAACAGCAGCGCTGATGATAGGGTTAAAACCTGAAGTGGCCTTTTCAATGGCTTCCTGTTTCATTTTAACATCTGCGTTTGCATAGTATTTTAATGTTGTTTCCATCTGGGCATGGCCCAGCCATTCAGAAAGCAAGGGCATGGGCATCCCGTTACGGTAAAGGTGCATTGCCCTGGAATGGCGGAACATATGCACATACAAATGTTCCGGGACTTCACAGCATTGTTCCCTTGCGGCCTTGCCATACTTCTTAACAAACTTCGATACGTTGTCCTGTGACATTTGGTTGCGGATTCCTTTCCGTGTTACATAGAAGAGGTATTCTGCATCGCCACTGCCGATATGGAACAGGTTTATGTATTTTTTCAAGTGGTCTACGGTTTTCTGCATTAAAGGCACCAGACGGGTTTTGCCGCCTTTCCCGGTCAGGACAATGTATCGCTCGTCACCAATGATGTGCAAATCCCTGAGCTTTACATCCAGGATTTCCTGAATGCGTGCAGCGCTGTCATATAGCAGTATCATGAACACAAGGTCTCGGATGCCCTTCCTGGTGGAAGTATCGGGCATCGCCAGTATTACTTCCAACACTTTTTCTGAAAAGAACTCAACTTCATGGTCTGGCACCTTTTTCACAGGTATCAAGGAGATTTCATGGTAGCACGACATGAGAACCGGGTCCCTTGCAGACGCATATCTGAAAAACCGGCGGATGGCTGCAAGCCTCTGGTTCCTGCTTGTTACGGTGCAATGGCATTCATCCTCCAAGAACTGCAGAAACCTTTCAAGCAGCTTCCTGGTGGCAAGGGCAAAGCCGAAACCGTCGAGCTTAATTCCCAGCTCTTTGCATGAAAACTCCAGGTACATGTTCAATGCCGCCCTGTATGAACGCATCGTATTAAGGCTTGCAGCTTTCTGCTTCGGAAGATAAACCGTCAGGAAATCCCGGACCATCTGGTAGAATGCTTTTGAGTCCTTAGTCATGGGCATCCACCTCCGGAATCAGGTTCTGGAAATGCATCCAGTTGACTGCCGATGATTTCAAGAGGCGTTCCGGCAGCAAGTGGATATAATAGGCAGTATCCTTATAATCACTGTGCCCCATGTAGGCGCTCAGGTATGGAAGTGCCGTATAAATGTCCTCGCCCCTTTCAACCCATTCCATCAGGACCGCCGTGGCGAACCGATGCCGCAAATCGTATACCCGGATGCGGGCATCTTTCTTTCCGGGAAATGCATGGTTCCATATCTGGCGGAACTGCTGTGTCAGCCATTTCGCCGGATATGCCTTCCCCGTAGCTGCCGGGAACAGGTACTCCGAATCAGGAAACAGGGCATCCCTCTTTTCGATATATCTTTCGCAAAGGTCCGACAAATCCTCAGCCATAGGAATCATGCGTTCCTTGTGGGTCTTGTTCTTTCGGACCAGCAACGTGTGCTTTTCCGTGTCAATGTCCTTCCTGTATAATTCACGGCCTTCGTTAGGCCTGAGGCCACAAAAATAAATCAGGCGGTAGATAACGGCAATGATATCTTTATACAGAGGGTTCCTTGCAGTGTTTTTCTGGGCATCGCAGCTTTGGAACACTGCCTGCAATTCCGCGTCCGTAAAAAGATACGGGGTATACCTGTGTATGGAAGGAATCGAATCCATTGACAGGATGCCGTCACATTCCCCTATGGCGTAAAGGTATTTTGTCAGTTCCCTGGCTGCGGTCATCCTGCGGCGGAACCCTTCCGGTTTCTCCGTATCCCGCTGCGTGCACCAGGGCATGATATCAGCAATCATTAACTTCCCACTGTTAATGCCTTTTTGTGAAAGGTGCCTTGCAAGGTCATTCAGGAAACATGAATAAGTTCGCCGGGAATACCCAAGGCTTTCTTTATATTGGAGCATGTCTTCTATCTGGTTTTCAAGGAAGTTCATGGGCACCTCCTAACGAAGACATAGGGAGGGCGCACTTTCTGAGTCCCTGTAAATCTAACGAAATATACTGCCTGGTGGCACGGATGGCCTGATGTCCAAGGACCTGTGAAACCGTGGTGACAGGTACGCCATTGGAAACCATTGAGGTTCCAACGGCCCTGCGGATGCCATGAAAAGTTCTCCCGTCATTTATGGCATGTTTTATCCCGGCTTTCTTCAGGTATCTCCGGAATATACAGGCAACAGAAGCGCCATCACGCAATGCATCATACGGTGCGCTGCTCCTTAAAAACACTTTCCTGCTTGACGACTCCGGGCGTTCATTCAGGATGTAATCAGCAAGCACGTCACAGACCGGGGGCTGCAGCGGCAGGGCAACCCTTTTTCCGGTTTTCCCTTGCGCAAGATGTATTTCCAACTCTTTCCAATGGATGTCTGTCAGTGCGAGGGATGTGATATCGCCTGCGCGCAGGCCTGTCGTTACGGCAAGGGATAAGATTGCAAAGTCTCGTTTCCCGGGTGCCGTTCCCCTGTCAACCTGGCTGATGACCAATGCCAGCTCCTCCTGCGCCATTGCAGGCTTTACTTTATGGCCACGGCTCCTGGGGGCAGACAGCAGCATCCAGTGGCTGCCCGGTTCATGCCCGGTTCTGGCAAGATACAGGAACAGCTTCTTCATCGTCGAGACGACTTCATCCATGCTGCCCGCCCTTGTCTCGTGCATCTTAGACAGAAAGGCTCGCAGGTCATCCGTGGAGATGGCATTTGTGTTTGTTATGCCCCTGTCCTTGATGAAACAGAAAAACCGAACGGTAATGCTTTTTATGCTTCTAAGTGAGTTGCGGTTTATAGTAAGGCTTTCAAGGAACGAATTTCCAAGCCCTGCAAATGGTTCGGGGAACTCGGCTGTGTGTTTTTTCTGGTAAACCTTCCATTGGAATGTCCCTGTTTCATATATTTCATTGAGAACCCGGATGCCCCGGACTCTCCAATTCCAGGATTTCCTGGATATGGCGCCGTTATTGAACTGGTCTTCTGCGTCTTTCAGCAGTTCATCCATGAGCCCTGGATGGAACTGCTGGATGCCGCTGCTTTCATACTTCCTGGCAACCTGGTTGAAGCTCCGCTCCTGATAAGTGCGGATGGTGCTACCTGATAACCCGAGCTCCTTAAGCACCTCCTTCGCTCTTTCGATAATAGTAAAAATATCTTTCTCCATAATGAAACCTCCTATGTTGAATAATGAGCTTTCATTATAAAAAGTTATCCCGACTTTTCACATGACTATTGCCGGAAGCTGGTGGTTCACCAATAGTTTTCGGGATAACCACAAAGTCGGGATAAGTGGTGTTATCAGGAATTCCTGATAACACCACCGTGCGTACCGTTCGGTACACGGCGGTTCTCTAGTTTTCACATACTT
>CAVFER010000093.1:5511-6037 GCA_963621525.1 bacterium
TCTCAGTTTTCTTATTCTCGTCCGCACTTTCTTCCATTGTTTCCAATAGATAGCCCTTATCCTATGGCGTAGCCATTCATCCGTATCTCGCAACAGTTGTTTCATATCTGCCAACTTGAAGTAATTCACCCATCCTCTTATAAACTGTTGCAATTTCAGAATACGGTAATCATTACCCCAGGCTTTGTTTCTATCCGTCAACTCCCGCAGTTTCTGCTTCATCTTCTCCACCGATTTTGGGTGTACTCGAAAACGAAGCCCCTTGTGGTTGTAGAACGTATATCCCAGATACTTCACCTTGCTTATATGAGCCACACAGGTTTTATCCAGATTTACCTTTAGGAATAACTTCCTCTCGATAAATGGCAGGATGTTTTGTAAGGTACGCTCGGCACTCTTCTTGCTTTTACAGAAAATCATACAATCATCTGCATAACGCACGAATCTGTGACCTCTGTGTTCCAACTCCTTGTCTAACTCATTCAGCATTATGTTACTTAATAACGGACTAAGTGGTCCACCCTGC
>CAVFER010000094.1:0-453 GCA_963621525.1 bacterium
ATGTAGATCTTCTGACAGAATTACAAGAAAAGAAAACTACCCTGTCAACATTTCTGGTTGGCTATATCAAGTATCTATCACAGCGATACCGAGAGATAATTCTATTTCTAAAGACGAGAGGAAAAGAACTGCGCAGTCAGTGCAATGGTTTGTTTTCCAATCCGAGGTATGGCGAATACTATGCACAATTAATGGTAGTAGCAGAGTTAGTGTTAAAAAAATATGCAATCGAGACAAATCAATTGAGCTTTGAACAGGCAGAACAGTTGCTGATAAGGTTTAATACATACGTACAGGACGCAATATATTACAATGACAGAGTTCTTATTGAGAAATCTCCAATCGTAATACTTTGTCAGGCAATTATCACAAAAATAACAGAAAACAGATTTCCAGTTGTACCTAGAAATGCGCAGATTGACGATGCAAGACATTATATTTTAGAAGATGCTG
>CAVFER010000094.1:484-2024 GCA_963621525.1 bacterium
CAGCAGCAAGGCTCGCAAAAGACTTATGTGACAAAGAAATCGCAATGCCTTGTGATGAAGGAAAAACCCACCGATATGCCAAGAAAATCGGAAAATATAGATATGTTGTTATCGACAAGATGAAATTAAATCAAGTAGCCAATTTATAAGTAAGATCAAACAGAATCAGAGAAGGAGAGATTGATATGCAGAGCATGTATTACGGTGTAGATGAAGTAGAACAGGTTTTACAAATCAGCAAAAGCAAAAGTTACACGCTTATAAGAAAGCTTAACGAAGAACTCAAGCAGAAAGGGTTTATTACCATTGCTGGAAAGATTCCAAAGAAGTATCTGGAAGAACGTTGCTATGGATTAGCAGAGAAAGAAGCGTAGTCAGCAAGTATCCCAGAGACTGTAAAGGTCTCTGGGAAAGAAAGGGGCAATATAATTGACAGTAAAACAGAACGAGAAAGGCTTATGGGATGTTCAGTTCTATTACAAGGACTGGACTGGGAAAAGCGTGAAGAAGCACAAACGAAACTTTAAGACAAAGAGAGAAGCAGTAGCATGGGTGAATCAGTTTACAATGCAACAGGCTCACAATCTGAACATGGATTTCAAGGCTTTCTGGGAGATATACAGGAATGATATGAAGGAGCGTCTGCGTGAGAACACCATGAGAAGCAAGGATTACATTGTAGAATTAAAGATTTTGCCCTACTTTGGAAATCGAAACATCTCGGAGATTTCAGCGGCGGATATCAGGGAGTGGCAGAACACGTTACTGAAGAAGGGGTATTCTCAGACGTATTTACGTACGGTAAATAATCAGCTCTCCTGCATTTTTAATTATGCTGTGAAGTATTATGATCTGCCGAGGAATCCATGTCGTCAGGCAGGAGCTATTGGAAAAAGTAAAGCGGATGAGATGAATTTCTGGACGCAGGATGAATTTGAGCAGTTTATTTCCTGTATGGAAGATAAGCCGACTTCCCATTGTGGTTTTATGATTTTATACTGGACGGGCTGCCGAATTGGAGAGCTGTTGGCTCTTACATTAGAAGATTTCAACGAAGAAGAAAAAACTCTCAGGATAAATAAGTCCTATCAGAGAATCGGGAACAGAGATGTGATTACTGATCCGAAAACCAAAAAAGGAAAAAGAACCATCACATTACCGGATTTTTTGGTAACAGAGTTAAAAGAATACACAGGTAGGCTGTATGGTCTCATGGCAAAAGACAGACTGTTCCAGAATACGACAAAAGCATACTGGGAGCATGAAATACAGAGAGGCGTTGAGTTGTCAGGGGTAAAGAGAATCCGATTACATGATCTTCGCCACTCTCATGCCAGCTTATTGATTTCCAAACTGGGGGCGCAGCCTAATCTGGTAGCGGACAGACTGGGACATGAAAAGATTCAGACAACGCTGTCTACATACTCTCATTTGTATCCAGACCAGTCACGAAAGCTGGCAGATCAGTTGGAGAAGTTAGCGGAAGCGGATGAAAATTAATGGAAGGAGCGGAAAAACATGCCAGGACAACACAGCAATC
>CAVFER010000094.1:2034-4878 GCA_963621525.1 bacterium
AGCTGTATCTATTCCAATATTGTTGTAGTGGGAACAAAGCAACGGGTACAGTATCTTGTAGAAGAATTACGAGAAACACAGATTGTTATGAAAGAGATCACCGAGCAGATTCTGTCCGGTGATTTCTCTATGTCTGGGGAAAGTTACAAGGAACTGAAAGAAGATTATCTGGCGTTTATGATTACAATGGTGGATATTCTGAACGGAGCAGCTTATTTATTTGATAAGAAGCCGGATTCCGATAACAGGCATTGGAAAGAACAGCAGGAGATTCAGGAGTATTGTGAAGCACTTGGAAAGGAGATTGGTGGAAAAGAAAAACAGGATGATAAAGGGATGTAACGGACAAAAATGTAGTTGTGCAAAAACCAGATAATAGATATAATATAGAAAAGAAGGTGAGAAAATGCAGGTATTAAATCTGGAAGAAAAGAATACAGAGCGTATGGAGGCTATTAACAAATTTACATTAATGGATGATACCTTTATGACGCAGGTTTTTTCGGGCGATTTAGAATGTACAGAAGAGCTTTTGAAAATAATATTAAAGAGAAATGATTTATCTGTGATAAAATCAGTTACACAGTTGACAATAGGAAATCTGTTTGGACGATCTGTGAGACTTGATATCTATGCCAATGATGCTACAGGAAAACAGTATGATATTGAAGTCCAGCAGGATGATAGCGGAGCTGTTCCTGAACGAGCCAGACTTAACAGTGCATTATTTGATTCAAGGCTTACCACAGCAGGAGAAAAATATAAAGAAATGCCGGAGACATACATTATCTTTATTACATCTAATGATGTTTTAAAGGGAGGACTTCCGGTATATACCATAGAAAGAACCATACAGGAAACAGGAGAACTGTTCGGAGACAAAGCACATATTGTTTATGTAAATGGTTCTTATAGAGGAAACGATGAATGTGAGCTTCCTATAAAATTAACTCTCGATAAGCAGAAACGGCGTATTTCCGATATTTTTCAGCAAAAAATGAGAGAAAAACTGTAAGTGCCTCAAAACATGGCGTAGTGTAAAATAGCAGTTCTTCTGTTATGATAGCTACATCATTGTTTGAGGCATTTTTTTCGTCTCTTTTTCAGATGACACTTCTCTGGCAGATCTTCTGACCAGGGCAGGAGACGATCGAGCACGGATAGATCTTCCTGATGATGGTTGTTGGGCATTTCTGTGAGCAGATATTTCAGATATTCATAAACATCCAGATCATTAGCCCGCGCACTTTCTACCAGGGTGTATAACACTCCGTTTGCAAAGGCTCCTCTCGGGGTATCTGCGAACAGCCAGGCACGTCTTGCGGTTGCAAATGGTTTTATGTTTGCTTCACAATAATTATTGCTTAGAGGAATGCGTCCATCTTCGAGAAAGGTTTCAAGGTATTTTCTCTGATTCTGGCAGTATCCAAGTGCCTGGGTAAGTTTTTGGTTCACGGTATGCATTGCAGCAGTTTCTTCAACCCACGACCAAAAGGCATCAAGGATCGGCCGTGACGCATCCTGACGCTTTTGTTTCTTCTCTTCGTATGGAAGATCTTTGATCTCATCTTCAACTTTAAAGAGCAGATTGATATATTCTCTTCCTTCGGCACCTTTGGAACCAGGGATCTCTTTCCCTTTCGCATCCAGAGGGATGCTGTCTATCAGGTAGCGTCTCGCATGCGACCAGCAAAGTGCCCTTTTTACATCCGGAACCTTATCATAACCGGCATAGGCATCTGTGATCAGGCAGCCTTTATAACCATCCAGCAGCTTTTGGGCATTCTCACCACTTCGGCTTCGCGAATAATAGAAGAAAGCTGCCTGGAGTTTTTCGCTGGCTGCACTCCGCATCACCCACATGAAAGATTCACTGCTGGGAAGTTTTCCTTTTTCTTTATTGCACTGGATCCGGGTTTCATCCATGTGGAGCATTTCACATTCCAGTAGTTTCTCATGGATCCTCCAATAGACGGGTTCCAGCCAGTCCTGACTACATCGTATCACCCAGTTGGCCATGTTGCTCCGGGAGAGCACCAGCCCCAGCCGGTACCAGTCTTTTTCCTGTCTGGACAATGGCAGTCCCATGGCAAACTTCTGATACATGACCTGTGCGACCAGTGATGGTGTCGCGATCGAATGAGATAACAGAGATGCTGGTATGGCAGCTTTTCGGAAATGACTCTTTACATTCGGGCTTCCCTTTTCTCCACAGTCCATGCATTTTGCTATCTGCTGTACGATCTGTTTTACAACAACTTTTGCACAATGGAATTCTACTTCTGTGCGGACTACACGTTTTCCGATCACTTTCATGTCCCCGCCGCAGATACTGCACTTTTCATCTGGTGGGATGATGTATTCTTCAATCTCTTCCGGAAGACCTGCCAGCATCTCTGCACGGACTCCCGGCTGACGTGCGGTACGTTTATACGGCTTTACTGTGATCTTTGCCTTCGACAGGTTCAGCTGTTCTGCAAGTTCCTGAACAGATTCAAACAACGACAACTGTCCATCCACCTGTCTGGAGACTTCGGTGGATGGACCAAATAACTTTTTCCTGGCATGGAGCAGTGCCTGGATCATGTTGTCGATCTGGATATTCTGTTTCTCGATGATGTGTGCCTGTTTTTCGGCCAGTGCCCGCAGCATCAGTAATTCTTCATGCTCTGTCATGCCCGTTTTCCTCACGTTTTTTCTGATATCATTATACCATTCTTTAAGCTTTTTTTCTACGGAAACGGAAGATTTCAGCATCTGAAAAATGCTGAATTTTCAGGTGTTTCAGCAACTTTTCAGTGCACTATCACGATGATCAGAAACAAGTATTTTTATGATTGATCT
>CAVFER010000094.1:4888-5723 GCA_963621525.1 bacterium
CCGGTTGGGGAGGTTAATTACCAACACTTTATGATGCTCGGCAGGGCATCGAGCCCACACCGGGGATATATGGTGAGTCCGCGTCGGGGACTTTTCAGTGCACTATCACGATGATCAGAAACAAGTATTTTTATGATTGATCTTTACCTGATGATGAGCTCTTTTCTGCTCTATTTCCAGTCCCTGAAGGAGCCATTCCACCTGCTGAAAAGTGATCTCTTTTACTTCATCCGGTGTCCTGGGCCATTGGAATTTCATATCATCCAGGAGCTTTTTAGTCGCCAGTATAAATCCATTCTGATCATACCGCAGGACTTTTATGGAATCCCTTCGGCGATTGCAGAAGATAAATACATAACTGCCATTATACGGATCCAGTCTGAAATTCAGCGTAACTGTTGCGGCTAACCCAGGGATCTGTTTGCGAAAATCTGTAGCCCCACAGGCGAGAAAGATGCGGGATGCCCCTTCCGCAATGCGCTTCATCATAACTTTTTCATTGTCTGTAAAAGTTTCAGAAGTGTATCAGGATGAAAACCTTCTGGAATATAAAGTTTCATTCCCTGAAAATAGATCATCAGCCGGTTATCGTTCGCTGCCATCCGATTATTTTGAGAATTATAGGAACCAGATACATTTGCAGAACGTAAAACCTCGCCAAAAGCTGTAACTGCTTCCTGATTTGTTCTTGCCATAAGCATATCCTCCTTAGTATTAGGTTGCTTATAGTATATCAAGTGTATGGAGTGTAGTCACTATGCCATGTTTTGAGGCACTTACTCCATATGGAGTTGATCCTCTACAATAGCACACAGCCCGTCAATGGATTTCCGCA
>CAVFER010000095.1:0-5444 GCA_963621525.1 bacterium
AAAGCCACGCAACCCAATGCGTGGCTATGTACTGTATGATTGGTTCCATTAAAACTTATTCCTCCGTGATCAGATCTTCGCACTCCAGATCAATCAAGATCTGCTTTACCTGAGGTTTAAGCTTCTCAGGAACCTGTGCATAAGTTTTCTTGCCCTTGATAATAAGGGTCGCATAGATAATTGCCATATCGTCCACCTCCTTTCGCAATATTAAGAAAAGCAATAGCCTAAGCATTTAATAATGCCTCAACTTCTGCTCTGATCTTTTCTGGTACCTCTTCAATCGTTTTCTTTCCTTTGCGGACCAGGTCCGCATATACTGTTGCCATATAACTTGCCATAATTAAGCCTCCTTTGTAGCGTCTTGACTTGCTTCATAAAGTTCTGTTAATGCTAACTGGGTGTTAGTGGCTTCATCTTCCAAGGCCAGATTAGCTTCGTACTGTTCTGTAAGAGCCAGCTGGGTTTCAGTAAGTTGAGTTTCTAAACTTTCTATTTTTCTACGCAACTTTCCTATATCTGATTCCGGCAGGTCTGTAAAAACCGGTTTTGGATTATTCAGATCTGAAACATCTATTTTAGAAAGCTGCATACCAGCCGGGATCTCTACAAATATCGAAAAAATCCCCTGCGGTATACTACTTTCTCCATACGTTATCGACCATACACGTCCTGTCAGATCATAGATTACTAATGCTCTCATTTTTCCTCCTAAATCTATTCCAGATATATTTCGTCTATATAAGCTTGTGCCGTAGGTACCGGTACATAGATTGTCGTTGGCCAGTAGCCATGATATCCTACATCTGGAATAGGGATAACAATCGCAGTATCCGTATATTCATTTGGAGTAAAAGTTATGGTTTTATTTCCAACACTTAGATACGCCCGTGCATCAGCTCCACGCGACCCAAATAAAGTTCCTTTTATAACAATCTGATTGTATCCGGTATAAGTACGTCTTAAACTTACTTTTATAAGAGATCCACCATTGGTTCCAAGTGAAATTCCTGAGTTTATACCTGTCAAAACAGTAAAATCCTGATTATCAGCCGGAATATTGCCGTGATTATATATCCATTTAGCCCCAACATGGAAGCCCTCATAAGTTCCAATAACTGTACGATTATATATCGTTACATAAGTTCCCCATTGAATGATGCTGGCAGCAGGCATAGCAAATCCTGGCACAACGATATCACTCGACAGATATTTGTTTCCAGCAAACCTCTGTTCATTTGCTCCGGGAGTCAACGTTGCTCCATACGCCTCCGGCATTGCTCCTGCAACGATATCGTCATATCCCGCAATTCCAGCCGTCTTTCCACTCCGAATATCAGCGCGGTTAGCTGAAGCAGAATCGCAGTCCACCCCGCCAGTTCCTCCACCAATAATAAATCCTCTCGCCATGCTCAATTCACTCCTTTTAAGCCAACCGTAAGTGCCACCTGTGGCTTCATATAAGCTGCTGTAAAAGTGATCTTTCCATCTTCTGTATCATAGTAAGATATGTAGCCAAAGTTCTTCTTCAACGTTTTTTCTTCAGCCCAACTTGATGCACCTGACACGTCTAACATCATTACCGGGAGATCATCTACGGTAATTCCTTCTACACTCACCGTTTGCCTATATGGAACCGTACTTGACCATCCGGATGCAGTCAGTGTCACTTCTTTCACTGCCTGGATCTTATTTACTTCCTCACCAATCTCATTTAATTCCTTCGCGCCAAATGAATCACCTTCCTGTGTATATTCCGTGGCATCCGATATAGTCTTTGTCCCATCTGAATTATCCGTTATATTCCATTTGCGGGACGCTCCGGAAAATATATCATCTTTCCAATCTGTTTTCAAAAATAAGCACCTCCCAGTTTAAAAGCCAGTCTTTTCTTTCCGTTTATCTGCCCAAGCAGGTTATTATAAATCTTCAGCGTTGCAGACTCGATTCGGTTCATCTCTTCCCAGTCCAGTGTAGCTTGGTTTGGGTAATATGTCCGTTGATCACCGATAGTAAACGGATATGTATTCTTACAAATGGACGTAAGATTTCTCTCTATGGTATTAATTTCGTCCGCATATGGATAATCTCCATAGCTTTTAGAATTCCCCATATCCTCAATCTGAAAATCCTTATAAACTTTTACAGCCATATCCCTAAGACATGCTATATTACTGATCCACCGATTGTAATCGCCGATATTTACGTAATCCGTTGCCTTCCAGTCTGTTTTCGGGGTTATCCACTCCATTTTTCATATTCCCCTTTCACTAAGCTGTTCTCTTCCACATGTAGCAAGTCATATATGGCTGTAATGCCGAAATATACTGCGTACTATCAGTAACATTTCCGTGGTTATGCCCCCAGTTTCCTCCACGATACTGAGTAGCATTAAATACTCCTTTATACCATCCATTCCACCAGGTACCGGTGCCATTTTGAAAACCCTGGCCAGACGAAGGAGTGTCAAATGTAGTCGGCAATGGTACACCTGCTACTGCTAACGAATTATAATCAAACCCATGATAATGTGAAGGCATTTCATTTTCTGTCAGCACATGGGATTGCGTGCCATGCGTATGCGTATAGTCATTCCCATAGGCACCTCCGGTCTTTTCCGGTGTGTTAAAAGCTTCCTGTCCTGTATCTACACATACCAGTGTCCTTCCTGGCGCCAGAAGCTCCCATGTTCCTCCAAACAAACTGGATGGATTTGTTTCGCTGACTGAAAGATAGATTGACCCAACCGGATAGATATCCAGTGCGGTTATCTGCTTGGCTTGTCTTTGCCCTTGTCCTTCATAACTTGCATTTGCCTGTCTTGCCATTTATCCCTCCTGCGCTACTGCTTTCCTTGCTTTTACCGTTCCGGACAGCGCTCCGTTGAATGTTAGCTTATGTTCATAGATCTGAATCTGTAGTCCGGATACGTACTGATTTTCCAAAAATGTCAGATCACCGGCATCCAGACGCGGTTCTCCTCGATAGCTGAGCTCATACTCAATATTATTTTTATAATAATTTCCCAGCCATTCAGCCTGAAGAGCTGCCAGAGTCTCCTCACTGATCAGAGGATTGGTCCATTCTTCTACCGTTCCGGTAGTATTAAGCACTTTGGAGTATATCTTGCTGGTAACTGTATACGCCCTGCCGTCTACAGAAAAGTCATGCGTACCTGTAAGACCAGATACGTCAACTGTTGCAAAATAGCTGCTGCTTGCCATTATATTTAATGCCTGCCCGTCAGTGCTAACCGTCACATCATACGAAGCCTCTGAAAAATAAAACGTGTATGTTTCATAATCTGTTACATCCACCGATTCATGGAAGATACTTTTAATCTCACCAGTTGTTCCATAGGTCTGCTGTATCACATCAACCCTTGCCACTTTTTCTTCCTGGATTCCTTTTGGATACTTCGTCATAACCTGGTAATCCATGGTATAATCCGTAACGTCTCCAAATACAACAGAATCCACGTAAATACGGCTGTTAGCCTGAGCTTTCACAAATTCAAACTCAATGGTATCAAACTGTGAAAACTCATGCTCAATCAGATTTTCCTTTTCAATACCGTCAGAAATACTGTAGGTATCTTTTAATTCGCCCTCGTAGTACGTGCGGATCACAATCTCCTGTGCCGGTTTTTCAAAGAAATTCAGTTTCAAGTTGTAATAACTCATGGCGGCCTCTAACGTAATAGAGAACTTGGGATTGTCACTTGCAAAATTTCCATTTTCATCTGATACCTGCTCCGACACAAATCCGGCTGTTAGATATTTTCCGTTCGTCGGAAGAAAAAACATACTTCCGTCTGCCCGGAAGTGATCCCTGGCCATATCCGCATATTCATATTTAACATTGTTATTTATCACTGATGCAAGGTTACTATAAGGAGCTGCGTCATCCGACTGTACCTTCATACGCTCCGGGCTGATCACAGTTGCAAATGCCGCCTTGATACATATCTTTCCTGTACGGTCCGTGTAAAGTTTACATCGTCCTGCATTGGCAATGATCTGCAGGCACTCTTTGTGGGTAACACATGGCAGCGGATTATAAACCGTTACGTTTTTTAGGTATTCGTCCAGATCATACTGGCGCTCATCCAATCCCGCATCGCCAAGCACTTCAACTGCCAGCTCATACAAGCTGATTCCCTGACTCCTGAACAAACCGCCATAGAACTTCTCTGACAAGTCACTGAGCTTATCCTTTGCGCTAAAGCTCATGCTCACGTCATCTGCTTCCCAGTCTGAAAGATTGCAGACGCAGCCGTCCATCCACGTAATATTCCCCGGCGTTACTTCATATCCGTAACGGACTGTTACTTCCTGTCCAACCTCCAGATAGTTGATTGCGCTCTCATGATTCTCTACGTCCCATATTCTTCCGTAATTCTCAATTTGAAGGGTGAAGTCCAGCGTGGTCAGCTCTTCTGTGATCGGAGAAGAAAATTCCGTCTTGGTACTCTTCTGGATCTTTTTATTTTCAAAATTGACGCCCACACCCATAAGCATCTTCTGGATGCGCAGACGATCCTCGCCATTGACCATTTTCTTGGGTGTGATCAGCAGATACTCCGTATTATCAAAGATCTCTTCTGTGGTCCAATACGATTTATCATTCTCATTGAAGGAAACCGTCTTTTCCCCATTTGTAACAGTAAAATCCACAGGATAATTCCTGCCCCAGTTTATAGTCAGACCTCTGATGTCATAGGCTTTGCCAAAGGCAATGCAGATCCCGCCTTTTATTTCTTTTGAGATGATCCCGTTATTGTAAAGATAGTCTGTTTCTTCTAACCTTGGCGGAAATACCATGCTTCCGTCAGCTTTAAACCAGTTCTGCTCCCAGGTGGCATATTCCAGTTCCACATCGTAGTTATCAAACGGTTTTACAAAGTTAGAAAGGTAACAGTATTCTGCATCATGCTCCGCCGCCACGCTTACGTCTTTCTGTGCCACCTGATTGACGATACCGATTGTCACAAGCATATAAGACTGATTCCTGTATTTTGCATCCATGGCCTGTTTATAAGCCGCTGGCATAGAGATCATTCAATCACCCCACAGTCTACGATATTGCATTTGCAATCTTTATAAACAGTTGGGAGGCCGTTGCTATCAAATTCTACCGGTGTAGCCGTTCGGTCTCCCGGATACATCTTGATCGTAATCCAGGTATTGTTCACCATATCCGGAATGCGGGCGATTACTACGAACTTATCAAATTCTTTTAACATAGTAGACCAGGTCGCTGCATCCAGCCTTGCCCACTGCAGGCTGTCAAACTTATACAGGTCCCTTCCTACTTTCTGTCCTACAAACTCACCCAGGGCATTCCGCCCTGAGTTGACGTTTGTGGACACAATCAGATTTCCACCTATATCAGGAGCCGGGAACTCCCGGCCATTGATCGTTATGATTGCCATTTGTTACCGC
>CAVFER010000096.1:0-5158 GCA_963621525.1 bacterium
GAGGATCATTTTGTGCCGGGCTCTCGAGATCGATTGATTGCCATATCAAAATCAGGAAGGAGCCTGCAGTCAGAGGATGTGCAGAATTTTCTGAACGCAAAAGAACGTGGTATACATGTAGAATTGTTTGTAAGAAAAAATAAGGACGATAAGATTTCAAAGGAGTTCTATTATCTTGGCCATATGACGGCAAGCGGAAAGACAAGAGAATTTACAATGGCAAATACAAAGAAAACGGCAGTAGAAATCGAATGGATACTGGATACCCCAATCCGCGAGGATATCTACGAGTACATTGTGTCATAAGGAGAAACATGAAAACAATAAGAGTAGTTGCAGCAGTTATTAAGTCTGTGAATGAGAATGGCAAAACAATCATTTTAGCAACCCAACGGGGATATGGTGATTTTAAGGGGGGCTGGGAATTTCCCGGAGGGAAAATCGAACCAGGCGAAACACCTCAGACTGCGATCCGGCGTGAAATTATGGAGGAACTTGGCATTAAGATCGCGGTCGGAAAATTGATTGATACGATTGAATTTGATTATCCCCAATTTCATCTTTCGATGGATTGTTTCTGGTGTGAAATTACAAATGGAGATCTTGTGCTGAAGGAACATGAGGCCGCAAGATGGTTAACCAGGGAACAATTGGACCATGTAGACTGGCTGCCGGCTGATAGAACCATTATTGGAAACATTGCCGCTATGTTGAAGGAAAAATAGCGGGTTTAAATCCAGCCGCCGTCCAGACCAATGATCTGTCCGGTAAGATAAGATTCCTTGTACCCGAGATGATAAACCAGATCGGCTACTTCTTCGGCTTTTCCCAGTCGTCCTGCCGGTATCTCATCTACCAGAGCGATCAGTTCATCTTCTTCCATCCACTGGTTCATTTCTGTATCAATGGCACCGCAGGCAATGGCATTGACCTGTATGTTGCTTGGGCCAAGTTCCTTGGCAAGTGCCCGGGTCAGTGCATTAATACCCCCCTTGGTGGCTGAATAAGCTGCTTCACAGGAAGCGCCTGCAATACCCCATACAGAGGAAATATTAATGATCTTTCCCTGCTTCTGGTGTACCATATAAGGGATTGCCAGTTTGCAGCAGTTAAAAACAGAAGTTAAATTCATATGGAGCATTTTCTCCCAGTCTTCGCTGCTCATATCCTGGAGCAGTCCAATGTAAGAAATACCGGCATTATTTACCAGCACATCTACACCACCAAACTGCTTTTTTACGTTTGCAAAAAATTCTTTGCAGCAGTCCATATCTCCCATATCTCCCATATAAGCCAGACATGGCACCTGATAATTTTCAATCTCTTTCTTTGTCTGTATCAGCCGCTCCTTATTGCGGATACAGCTGATAGCTACATTATAGCCTTTTCGGGCAAATTTAATGGCAATAGCCTTTCCAATTCCCCGGGAGGCACCAGTCACAAGTACGGTTTTTCTTGACATAAGTTCACGTTCCTTTCTGCATGCAGCACAGCATCTGCTGACTCTATTGTAACACGGAATGGAAGATTTGGCATATAATTGATGAATGAGGAAAGAGAATTGTAAGAAATTGAAGTGCAACAATAGAAAAATCTATGCTATAATGTTTACGAATTGGTTACAATATGTTAAGAGATAATGAAAAAATAGACAGGAAATAATAAAAATGACATCACATATCTATGATCTGATCATAATCGGTTCAGGACCGGCGGGGCTTGCAGCAGCTGTATATGCCCAGAGAGCCTGTCTGGACACTCTGATAATTGAACGATCTACGGTAAGCGGCGGGCAGATATTAAATACCTATGAAGTGGATAATTATCCCGGATATCCTGGCATCAGCGGTTACGAGCTGGGAATGAAGCTGCGGGAACATGCAGATAAACTGCGAGCACAATTTAAAGAAGATACAGCTTTAAAAATAGAAGATGAGGGCCGGGGGAAAGTAAAACGGGTCATTGGAATGAAGGAGATTTACGAAGCCAGGACGCTGATTCTTGCAACAGGTGCATCTCATAAAAAACTGGGGATCCCGGGGGAAAAAGAACTTGCCGGAGCCGGTGTTTCCTACTGCGCCACCTGTGACGGTGCATTTTTCAGAAACAGGACGGCTGCCGTGATCGGCGGGGGAGATGTGGCTGTGGAAGATGCCATTTTTCTTTCACGTATGTGCAGCAAGGTATACCTGATCCACAGACGGGGAGAACTGAGGGCTGCAAAAAACCTTCAGAATCAGCTGTTTTCTAAAGAAAATGTAGAGATTCTCTGGAATATGCAGGCGAAGGCAATAGAAGGTGATGGGGCGGTAGAACGTCTGATCCTTTCAGAAAATGGCACTGGAGAAGAGAAGGAGCTTTCCCTTCAGGGTGTATTTATTGCCGTAGGCATACAGCCGGAAACAGCAGTCTTTGAAGGTATTGTGGATATGGAACAAGGCTATATCAAAGCCGGAGAAGATGGAATTACTTCTGCACCTGGCATTTTTGCAGCAGGAGATATAAGAGCCAAGAAATTACGGCAGATCGTTACAGCAGCGGCAGATGGTGCTAATGCAGTGACCAGCGCAGAGCAGTATCTGTCAGACTTAAAGAGAGGATAAGAGTACCGATGAACACATGGAAAAAATTACTGATCATCAGCGGAATATGCAGCCTTGCAGGCGTGACACCGGCTTTTGCGTCCACAAATCTGGAAACCGGTTCCTCTCTCGCAGGAATTTCCGTAGCACTGAATAATTATTACGCAGGAAATGCACAGCCGGAAAAGAAACTGGCATCTTCTTACGATCAGTTAGAAGCAACCGCAGCAAAGAGCAGCAGTGAAACAAAAGCAGCTGCTTCCCGGGAAAATGCACAGACTTCATCCGGAGCAAAAGCGGAAACAAAAGCAGCAGCTTCTGCAGAAACAAAGACCACATCGTCTGCCTATGATAATATTGCGGTATCTAAAGTAAGCGGATCTGTTAATATCCGTACAGAGGCAAATACTACCAGCTCTGTTACTGGAAAGATCTACAATGACTGTGCGGCTACCATTCTGGATACAGTAGACGGTGAAGGCGGAAAATGGTATAAGATCCAGTCCGGTTCTGTAACTGGTTATATTAAATCTGAATATTTCGTTACCGGTCAGAAAGCAGAAACAAAGGCCAAAGAAGTAGGAAAGACGTATGGAACTGTGGTAGATACCACCAGCCTCCGTTTAAGAGAAAGTCCGGATCTGACCAGTAAGACACTGACCCTTTTATCAGAAGGAGCCCAGTATTCTGTTGTAGGACAGGAAGGTGATTTCCTGAAAGTATCTGTAGATACAGACCTGGAAGGCTATGTATTTAAAGATTACATGAAGACCAGCGTAGAATTTAACAAGGCAGTTTCGGTAGAGGAAGAAAAGGCAAAAGAGGAAGACGAGGCCAAGCGTAAAGAAGAAGCGGATAAGGCTATGAAGGAGTTAGAAGCAGCAAAGAAAGCAGAGAGCAAAGCTGCAAAGACAAAGGAAGCAACAAAGACCGAGACCAAAGCAGAAACAACAGCTGCAAAGAAAGAAACAACCGCAGCACCAAAAGAAGAGACACGGAAAGAAACTGCAAAAGAAACAGAGACGGCTGTTAAAGTGATCGCTGCCAATCCGGAAAAGGCAGAGGATGTGACTGTGGCAGCTCCGACTGTAAAAGAAGAGACAAAAGCTGAGACAAAAGCCGAAACTAAGGCTGAGACCAAAGCAGATACAGTAGTAGAAGCAAAGACAGAAACAAAATCGGAAGGACCTGGAACAAAGCAGGAGACAAGCTCTTCCAGGAGCTCTGAAAGTTCGACTGTAGAAACCGCTTCCAGAACCGCGCTGATCGCCTATGCACAGCAGTTTTTGGGAAATCCATATGTATACGGCGGAACCAGCCTGACAAAGGGCGCAGACTGTTCTGGTTTTGTTATGAGTGTATTCTCTCATTTCGGCATAAGCACAGGACGAAGCTCCAGAGATCAGGCTGCCAGAGGAAAAGCAATCTCTGTCAGCGAAGTAAAACCGGGAGACCTGCTGTTCTATGCCAGCGGCAGCTACATCAACCATGTAGGTATCTACGTAGGAAATGGAAAGATCATCCACTCCAGTACACCTGCAACCGGTATCTGCTATGCACCATCCAACTACCGGACACCTTGCAAGGCAGTTACCTTCTTTGATTAATACATAAAAATGGGGAGCCAATCGGCTCCCCTGTTTTTATAAGTTTTAAAATTCCGGTTCGATCAGGCCATAAGTACCATTTTTACGCTTGTACACTACATTTACCTGCTCGGTCTCGGAGTTCAGGAATACGAAGAAATTGTGTCCTAACATCTCCATCTGGAGGCATGCCTCTTCGGGATTTACCGGTTTCATGGCGAATTTCTTGGTCTTAACGATCTGGATATCATCTTCGTAAGAAGTATCTTCCTCATCCTCGATAAATGCCTGAGAGAATGCAACTGCGGCCTGCTTCTTGTCGATGAGTTTCTTTTTATATCTGCGGATCTGGCGCTCAATTATCTCCTCTACCAGATCAATAGATACATACATATCGGTGCTGCTTTCTTCAGCACGGATGGTGTTGCCTTTAACTGGAATGGTAACCTCGATCTTCTGCTGGTCTTTCTGGGCGCTGAGCGCTACGATCACTTCGGTGTCAGGAGTGAAAAAGTGTTCCAGCTTTCCGATCTTCTTTTCGACAGCTGCTTTCAAACCTGGAGTTACCTCAATATTTCGTCCTGTTATGGTATAACGCATAATCATCAACTCCTTTTTCTGAGATATGAACATTATATCATATTTTTTATAAAATAACAACCTAAAAACAGAAATTGACTAATAATTCCTCTTAATTTTTTATGAAAAAAGTATTTGAAGGATACAAAAGACTATTGAATTATTAATAATGCACATTGGAAAATGTCAATAGAAACCATGTTTTTTTTACCTTAAAACAGCAGATTTATGAGATATACACAAAAAAGAAAGAAATGCTAAAACAACGGACTGTACAAAAAAGAACAACAAAAGCTATGTGGACAATGTGGATAAGTCGGTGTATAACTAGAAAATACAGAAAAAACGACAAAGTTCGATGTGGATAACTTTGGGGGAAAACTTTGTGGATAACTGTGGACAATGTGGATT
>CAVFER010000097.1:0-5060 GCA_963621525.1 bacterium
GCTGATGCCGCCCAGAAGATTATCAGCGATTGTTACGCCGATGCTTGCGACTGCCCCAACTACCTGCCCCAATGCAGTTGCAAGTGCGTTGCCAAAGTTTAAAGCCGCTGTCTGTACATCAGCATCCGCAAATATATTTCCCAGACTGTCCTTAATGGATTGGATGCTGCTTCGGATCGAGTCGAATACGGATGTATCGCCAAAAGCATCCCAGAAACCACCTACAAAGGAGTTTTTTAACTGGTTTATCAAATCCAGTATTCCTTGTAATTTATTGCTGACCGTATCTTCCTGTTCCGGAAGCGTTCCCATGTCAAAGGTATCCGCAGTATAGCCGCCTGCTCCGCCAGAGCCGGACCCGCTTCCACTTCCACTATCAGAATCACTGTCAGGATTTAAGACGTTAAGTTCATCAATTCCTGTCGTGGCAGTTTTTATATCCTTGGCCGCTTTCTTTGCAGCGCTTCCAGCTCCGGAAGCTGACTTTTGCGCATTATCCGCAGCTGTGGCCACTGCTTCCATCCCGGCTGCCGTTGCGGATGTTCCGGAATCTTTGCCGCCGGACATCATAGCAAAGAAAGCTTTAAATGCATTTGCCAGACTAAGGACTTTTCCGATGACTGTGTTGATCACCTGAATGACTGGTGATAAAGCCGCTATCAATCCCTGCCCTATGGTTGCTTTTAAGCTGTCAAATTGCAGCTGTAAGATACGGACCTGGTTCGCCCAGCCGGTAGATGTTCTGGAAAAGTCACCCGCCGCAGTCGTCAGCTGATCCTGAACGAACTTATACCGCAAAGCGACCTTTTCCGTTTCAGACATCTGGGACGTAGTCTTACCAAAGCCGTTTGCAAGCGCATAGCTGTCAAGGGCCGTCTGGGTCAGAACAATACCCAAGTCTTTCAAGCTCTCTGTTTCACCAGTGAATACCGACTTTAACTTCGTATACGCCTCATCCTGGCTGATGTTGTAGAAAGACGCTACATCTCCGGCCAGACCAGTGAGCGTTGTAGACATGTCATACGCGGCCTTCTCACTGAAGCCAAAAGCTTTTGCCATGGCTCCGAAGGTACCGGTAAACTGCTTTGCCATGGTCTCAGACAGACCAAACTGAGCAGCTGCATTCTGGGCAAACTGATTTACCTGTGCACTCATCTGGGAGAATGTAACATCCACCACGTTCTGAACTTCTGCCAGGTCGGAGCCTAGTTCTATGCAGGATTTTCCAAAATCAAACAGTGCTTTTGTTGCGAAAGCGGCCGCAAGAGCCTTGCCTGCTTTCCTTGCCAGATTCTGTATGCCATTCATCTGGCTTTCAAAGTCATTTTTATTTACGACCAGGTCCAGCCCGATCTGACCCGCGCTATCCGCCGCCATATATATCACCTGCCTTTTTCCTGATACGTTTTTTCAGTTTTAACCACCTCCACATAATGCAGCGAACATCCTTTCCAGGCCTTCCATTTCCTTGTCATAAGCTTCCTGTGTCATCCGTTCCATTTGACGTTTGCGCCAGTTATCATAGATTCTTCGCTGATCCGTGGTGAAATGTTTGATCACATTATCATCTGTTTCGGAGCGTATCGCTACTACCCTACCAAGGGGAGTTTCCGGTCCAAGTCCGGCCAGCAGAGAACGGAACTCGTCCCAGCTGACCGTTTCAAACTCTTTCGTCCTTATACGTAACCCGTACTGCGTCATGAAGCTGGAAATGATCAGGTCCCAGTCTTCAAACAGGTCGTAGTACGGGTCAGTGCTCTCCCTGGCCCACATCTCCTGTTGCAAGAGAAACGGCCTCCTGGATGATGACCAGCAGATCAGAGAACATGGGTTTCATTTTGTCGATCTCTTTTCTGGATTTTTCCGGAAACATCAGATTGTATGCTTCCATGATTTCTTTCGGCCCCGGCTGCTCACTTTCAAAATTTCCAAACAGCCCCATGACCTTAAGCAAAGTCGGAGCATCTGCCGCTACTTCAATCTCCTTATCCTTAATCTTCAGCTTTGGATTCTCATCAAAACTCAATTTATCTGTGATATCTACTATTTTAGCCATGCTCTTGCTCTCCTTTTACGCTGCCGCTGTATAGGTTGGTTTTCCGTAACAGGTTACTTCAAATTCCAGGGTGTCAATATTGGTAGAATCGCCACCGCCCGGAGTTGTAACATTTACAACCACATCGCAGGCAAGCTTAGCTCCGGATGTCATGGTCCATTCAAACTTGGTCATTACATCCTGTCCGAATTTCCATGCAAGACCTGCAATATAATCATTTCCGGCATCTCCTACAGAGCGTTTGCCCTTAAAAGAAAAGCTAAGCTTCTTACCTGTCATCGCAGACTTTGCCCAGCCTTCCGCATCCATTGCGTACCATTCCTCTGTAGTACCATCAATGGATGGGGCAAAATTCTCCAGGTCTGCCGGCATGACCATGTCGGTATCTGTACTGTCTAATCCATTTGTACCGAATTTAAACTTGTTATTGTGTACCGGATATACTTTTCCGCCTACTTCACTCATCTTTTATTCCTCACTTTCTCTGATAAATAAGATCCAGCCAGATCACATATTCATATACCCCATTGTCATCGGTTCCTACGTCCTGAGGTTCTGGAACCATCAAACGCAGATAGTGAATGTGGGTATCTCCTATATCCAGGCTGGATATGTTTCTAAGTTTCTCAAACAGCTCATAAGCCGTTTCTTCGCTTTCTATCTTATCCCGGTTCCAATGAATCAGGAGAGACACAGCCCTGGTATCGTAACTCGTGCACGCAAGACCGCCTAAGGCAATATCAGGTGATCCGGAACTGCTGCGGCCATAAATACCAATGGACTTCTGCTGCTTATTATCCAGCTTTCCGATATAAACATGATCCTCTTGCGCGATCCCTAGAGAAATGATCCAGTCCTGTATGTCTGTTAATCGCAGCATCACACGCCACCTGCCTTTTTATAGAACTGTTTAAACATCTTTGGTGCATCATCTGCCCTTGAACCGCCCGGAAGCCAGTCTTCATACCACATTCCCTTTGCATTTGGGTTTTCCTTTGTCTGGAAATGATATTCCGGATGGTAATACAGCCGCCTTGCATAGGGTGTACTGGATATCAGGGATACTTTTCCACCAGAAGACTCACTGTAATCTACAAAGGTGCTTTCATTCTGCAGATTGCCCGTATCAAACGGGAATACCTGCGCCTGCACCACTTCTGTATGCAGTGCTTCCGCTGTCTGTTCCAGAGCAACTACCGCTGCCCGCGTCAGCTGGTTGATACGAGGCATATTCAGCTTTACTGTTGACTTAACCTGCATCAGACCACCTCCAGACTGCAGTAATTTACCGTACCATCCGGGTTCCGGTTCTTGCAGCCCTGCTCGATCCGGCGCTCTTCCCCAAATACTGTTACTGTTCCACCGCTTAGAGACGGCATATCTGGCGCAATATCACCCGGAAAGAGCGCTGTGCCCGTAATCTGCACCAGTTTCTTTTCTGCTGTCAGGATGGTCTTGGCTTTGTCCTGGAAGTTGCACATCAGATCTGCATCCAGGCTGTACTTCGGTCTGCCCTTGTTATCCAGTTCTTCTGATTCCAAATGAACATGCACAGGCGTCTTACAGAGCCTTTTAGGCACTAAGCATGGATATTTCATAGTCTCACCTCGCTAAACGGCAGCACAGTCCTGTCTGGCACAGTGTCGCGTACACATCCCGCTTCATAGCAACCCCTTTGTCTGTAAACACGTTCCAGGAACTGCCAAACTGGGCCGACACACCATTGATACTGTAGCTTTGCAGGATCGTATTGATCTCGTCTTCATTTTCCGTCTCAAAATCGGCCTGCTGGCAGACCACTTCCCGGATCAGATCCTGTTGGAATGAAGTCAGATTGCCAAAACCGATCGCTACGATCCGATTGTAAGTCAGGGAATCAACATGGCGGCTGGCCTGACGGAGAGCCTTTTTAAGCTCATCCGCTGGCACGATGCTGCCTTCATATTCAGTTTGATAATATTCCGGTGTTACATACGGTTCATAGGCCATATTACTGCCCTGCTTTCTTTTTGACAGGTTTTACCGGCACTTCCTCTACAGGTTCTTCATCTGCAGGTTCCTCCTCTACAGATCCTTCGTCCACTGGTTCTTCTGTACTGTCCTCTTCAACCTTATAACCGTGCTTTTTAAACCATTCGATCAGATATGGATCATCCGTTTCCCCCATGCCATTACAAAATGGCACAGAGGCGGATACACCGGTATACTCTTTATTGGGGCTGCAAATCTTCATACTTACACCTCCTATTTTACCTTGATTCCACGGAATACACCTGCAGCCTTAGATGCCTTTAATGCAATAGCTGCATTCATTTCAACCTCGCCCTTCTTTACCGCACCTGCAGTAGAAAAGTCCGGAAGCCAGGTCTGCACAGGAGCTACACCCGCGAAAGAGACCGCATGCAGTCCGTCCATGCCAAGGCGTGCCACATAGAGGGAAGTTTCTCCACTGGAACTGTCGATGTCAACAACTTCCTCATTGGTTCCTGGCTTGGTCTTCATGTCAATGAATGGAATACCGCCATAGCTCTCAACCTGATTGCCCCAGTTATCTTTTGTTACAGAATACATGCTGGCACGTCTTGCACATGCTCTCAGCTTTGCAATCAGCTTGTTATTTCCCGCAATAAAAGAAGGCGTACCGTCTAATCCACCAAGAAACTCATCCAGCATATCTAAAAAATACTGGAAATTCTTTGTAACCAGTTCGGAAGTGGACAGATCAATGGTGTTGCCTTTGTTGTATTCTGTGCTGCTGCCGGTCAGCGCTTTGTCCAGGCCGTCAAAAGCTTTTGTATTTACACCACTGTCACCGTTGATAAAAGTATCATTAAACAGGGCCTGTGCTGCCTTGATCTTCTGTGCCTGCTGCAGTTCCACTTCGCTTACAATACCACCCATGCTTGCGATCACACGGTCGATCTCATAGGCACCGCCAAATAATTTGATCTCAACCGTATGTCTTTCTTTGGTCACCTCAGATGGTGTATATTCCTTATTGATC
>CAVFER010000098.1:0-5052 GCA_963621525.1 bacterium
TTAAAAACAAAAGTTTAATATGCGCTAATAAAAATAAAATTTGTAAACTGCTTAATAGAAATAAAGTTATAAATCAGAGATGATAAAAGAAGCAAAATGGAAGGAGTCAGGAAATATGGATGAGAAGAAAAGTTACCTGGCGGGGGCGGGAATCGCTATTTTATTTGGAACTTCATTTTTAGCTTCTAAAACAGCTTTAAGTGTATTTGTACAACCGGCAATATTGGCATGGCGTTTTACAGTAGCAGCCTGTATTTTATGGATTCTGGCAATTTTTCATGTGATCCATGTAGATCTAAGAGAAAAGCCGTGGCATCGTTTGCTTGGAATATCGGTAGTGTATCCGATTTTGTCCTATACATTGGAAACGAAAGGATTGACTATGGTGCCCTCATCTCAGGCTGGTGTAATTGTATCTCTTATGCCTGTTATAACGATGATCATGGGGGCTGTTTTCTTAAAAGAACATATGAAATGGACACAGAATATAATGGCTCTACTATCGGTAGCCGGGGTAGTTTTGATCACAGTTTGCTCAGAGAAGACAGAAGCAGGACATAGTCTGTTAGGAGTTTTATGTTTACTTTGCAGCACTTCCTGCGGTGCAGGACAGGCAGTATTAGTAAGAAGCCAGCGAAAACATTTCAGCAGTCTGGAAATGACACTGGTTATGAACACAGTTGCAGCCGTTTTTTTTACTTTAGAATTATTTATACTACATGGAACAGATACATTATCCCTTCTTTTTGAACCAATATTAAAGCCGGAAGGGCTGATTTCTGTTGTATATCTAGGAGCAGGCTGTTCCATTGGAGCTATGTTCTGCCTTAATTATGTAAATTCACATATGGAAGTAGCCAGAGCTGCAGTATTTAATAATTTAAGTACCATCGTTTCTGTATTAGCAGGAGTTTTCATAGCACATGAAGGGATCAATATAGGAGAATTAATAGGAATGGCGTTGATTTTATTGGGAGTATGGGGAGTTAATCATTTTTCCAAGCAGATACGATAAAAACAGAATCAACGACCGTATATATTGTTTTGTTATAATGGCACCTCTTCAGCAAGCTGCTGCAGCCGTTCGATCTGTTCGTACGGGATCAGATAAGTCTGTCCTGTTTTGACCAGATAGTCGTTTTGGATCAGCCAGGTAAATGTATTGTTGACTGTAACACGGCTGGTATGGATCATACTTGCAATATCCGAGTGAGTAAAACGCAGATCCAGCTTGTATCCCTCTTTTACTTTTACTCCATGACGTTTACAGAGATCCAGAAGGTGAATGGCAATGCGCTGCACACAGGACAAGAAACATAATTCCAGTATCTGGTGATGATAGACGGTATTTTTTCTAAAAACGCTGTTGTATACACGTTTATTGATCTCCCAGTTATTCTGCATTGTGTTGATCAGTTCATTTTGCGGAATCTGATATACCTGGGTGTCGTGGACGCAAAGTGCGGATTCTGTATGGGGCAGTCCCATAATACAAGCGATCTCACCAAACAGACAGCCGGGTCCGGCAATATATAATTGCTTTTCTGTGCCGTCTGCACTGAAAAGAGTTAAGCGGACCCGGCCGGATTTAACAATATAAGCCTTGGGAGCGTCATCCTCCTGATGATAAAGAAAGCACTTTTTCTTGTAAAAAACAGGTGTACGTCCATTTGTAAGAAGTTTCCAGTTTTCCAGTGAATAGTCGATCCATGGAGAAGATTCATTTACCCATGATTCATCCATAATGTTGCCTCCATTTTATTTCAATAATCTCTCGGAATATTCCATGCACCTGCCTTTGCGGCAGAAAATCTGCTGTGTACGGTATATTTTCTATCAAACAGTATAACACGATCAGGAGAAAAATGGGAGTCCGATAATGATGCCGGCTAAGGTAGTAGAAAGAATCGTTACCACAGTTATTCCGCCCACTACGTAAGGAATGCTAAGGGTTTCTTCGATATAAGTACGTTCCTCTTCTGTTTCCCCAATAGCTTCGCTGACTTCATGACAGATAACGACATTGGATGGAAAGCCTAAAAACTGTTCTACACCGATTCCGACGGCCAAACTGCGGTCTCCTACTAATTTCCAGAAAGGAAGTATCCATCCCACGAGGAAGATACCGAGGCAGGCAGAGGCAAAAAGAAGGATTGTCTGAAAGGCCATTTCTCCCAGACTGCTTAAAGAAACAGAAGCAAGAGATGGGATAATGGAACTTAATACGGCGATCATGACCAGACCATAGGAATTGCTGCGCTGAAGGGGCTTGGAAGGAATAACACCCAAAGTATGTGACAGGATCCCAAACAGAAGAGCCCATATGCTATAGCCAACAGGTGTGTAAGATGATAAAAAATGTGCCAGCCATCCGCCGATACAGATGATCGCAAGAAGAACATTGGAAGTAAAATATTTTTCATGGCGCTGCCAGAATAAAGTATGATGGTTTTGGTCTTTCTTTTGCCGTTGGGTCAGATCAGACATATATTTCTGAGGATCTTTGCGGAAGTCCACAATGATCTTACGGGCATATCGAAGCCCCATGGCAGATGCGATAGGGGTTCCTACGAATTTTTGAACAGAGTAAATAACGGCACACAAAGCTGCGGCATGAGTAAGACCTCTGTCTAAAGCAGCCTGAGTCATTAAAGAAGTTGCCATAGCAGCACCGTTAATAACAGGCATACCGATCAGCACTGTTTCAATACCAAGAATGGGTGCAGCTAAAAACATGGTAATACAGGACGCGATCATACATAAGGTGGCCATAAGAACGGTTTTCCATTCGTTGAATAACTGCATGATATCAATGGAGGCACCCATATTAAAAAGAACCATGGCTGTGGAAATAGCTGCCAGGTGGGCAAGCCCCGCCTGATTAATGATGTCATTAGGAAGAATACCGCTTACAAAACCAAAAAGGAACAGAAGCATGACGACCATTAATCCAGACAGTTTTCCCCGTGTAAATTGTCCGATCATATCACCGGCTGCAAAGATAATAACAACGATCATCATGTAGAAATATAAAGAATCGGGCATAGAGAATGTCTCCTTTCGTAGGTGCGGACTATATGTTATAACCATATCATACCTTTAAAGAAAATGGAAATATATAAAGCAGTTTATACATTATTAAAAAACTGTAAAGTAGTTAATAGAAACGCAGACAGATCTGTGTCAGAATAAGGGCATCAAACAACGGAGAAAGGGATACGCAGATGGAGAAAATGAGGCAAGAGATTCAAAAATTCATTACAGACCACGAGAAAGAAATGGTGGATGACTGGAAGGCATTAGTTAATTCACCGAGTCAGACCGGAAATAAGGCAGATTGTGAGAAGACCTGCGCACTGTTAAAGACCTGGTTTGAAAAGGAAGGCTTTGTATGTGAGACTTATGATGTGGGATCAGTAAACGGACCTGTATTATCTGGTATTTGGGGTGCAGAGAGAGCAGGAAAACCGATTTTATTTTCCGGTCATTATGACACAGTAAACCTGGCTGGGGAACATCCTTTTGTTATTGACAGCAAAGGAATGGCTCACGGACTTGGCGTACTTGATATGAAGGGCGGGATCGTGATCGCGTTATATGTTGTAAAAGCCCTGAAAGCAATTGGCTGGGAAGAACGTCCTGTAAAGATCATGTTCCTTGGCGATGAAGAAAAGGGACATCTTAAAGGCAGCGCTCCGGAAGTGATCGCCAAAGAGGCAAAAGGTGCTTTATGTGCATTCAATATGGAAACGGGCCTTGTAAGTAATAAGATCTGTGTCAGCCGCAAAGGAACGGCTCAGGCACACTTTACGGTTTATGGTGTAGGTGCTCATTCCGGAAATGATTTTACAAAAGGAAGAAATGCCATTGAAGAAGCTGCATACAAGATCGTTGAACTACGTAAGCTGACAAATCTGGAAGCAAATACCACCGTTGCAGTTACAATTATAAAAGGTGGCACAGTGCCAAATGGTATTCCACCCCAGTGTGAACTGGATGTAGATGTCCGCTATGGAACTCTTTCAGAAAAACAGCGTGTTATGGACGGATTTAAGAGGATCGCAGAAACCAATTATATTGAGGGATGCAGAACTGAATATCAGTATAATGAATACATGCCTCCGTTTGAACAGACACCGGAAGGAACGAAACTTGCCGACTTTGTATCAGAAATTGCCGTAAAGTGCGGTAAAGAAGAAATGGGACAGATCCGCCTGGGCGGTGGTTCGGATGCTTCACATGTAACCATCGCAGGTGTTCCGACAATCTGCTCGATTGGTGTCCGGGGTGAATTTAACCATACAGACCGTGAATATGCGATCGTGGAAACATTATTTGAACGTGCGGAAATTCTTACGAATGCAGTGGCTGAAATCGAGGAATTTGAAAAAAGACTCAGCTAAATAAATAAAGGAGGGTGCGTTATGGCAGAGGTAAAGACTGAAAAAACGGGTAATAAAGCAATGGGTTGGATCGCACTGATCGCGTTGATCGTTCTGTTGTCCGGTGTGTTCCAGAAAAATACGACATTTTTAAAGGCGTTTGATTTTGCAAATCTTTCAGGTGCATTTGGTACGATCGTGGTACCTAATGTGGACGAAGAAGGAAAAGTAGTAATAAAAGATGATGGTACAGTGGCAAAAACTTCTTATACTTTCCAGGGCAAAGGCGGAAGTGGTGCCAGAGAAGGTATCCTGGTGGCATTTGGATTGATGCCAATGGTATCTTTTGCATTTGGACTTATTACACTGGCCCAGAATATGGGAGCAATGGATGCAGCTGAACGGGTATTCCGTTACATTTTAAAACCGCTGTATGGAATACCTGGAATATGTGGCATTGCCTATGTAGCTTCTTTCACAAGCAGTGATATTGCGGCACTTATGACCAGACAGCTGGCTGAAGACGGAAATATAACAGAAGATGAGAGAACCATTTTTATTGCATATCAGTATCCTGCAACTGCTGTGATCGGCAATACCATCAGTACCCAGGCAGCTCTTTTGCCTTATATCGTAGTTTCTACCGGTATGGTGATCGTTGTGCTTTGGT
>CAVFER010000099.1:0-2965 GCA_963621525.1 bacterium
ATAATTCCATGAAAAGGCATTGAAGGGGATCATTAAGTCGGACAGCCCGTTACAGAGAGAGGAGCACTGGTGGAAGTTCCTTACGAAAGCGTGACCCAACCTGCCCTGGAGCTTTGTATGATAAATACAGCGTATTTCCTGCGTTAGAGGATAAACAAGAGGGTTTCTGCAGCAGTAAAAGTCATTTGCCTTAACATTTTTTGCAGGAACTAAGAAGGGTGGTACCGCCGAGTCATTCGGTCCCTTGCAGTAAGTTAAATGCATGGGATCGGATGGCTCTTTTGAGTTTATGTATTCGCAAAATCAAGTACAAAAAGGTTCCGAGAGTACATGGTTTAAAAAGAAACAAATAAGGAGAAAAATCATGGCAGACAACAAAAAAATGGTAGAAGCGATCACATCCATGGACACTGACTTTGCCCAGTGGTATACCGATGTGGTTAAAAAAGCAGAGCTGTGCGATTATGCAAGCGTAAAGGGCTGTATGGTCATCAAGCCAGCTGGATACGCGATCTGGGAGAACATCCAGAAAGAACTGGACCGCAGATTTAAAGAAACAGGTGTACAGAACGTGTACATGCCTATTTTCATTCCGGAAAGCCTGTTAGAGAAGGAAAAAGATCATGTAGAAGGTTTCGCACCAGAAGTTGCATGGGTAACTCACGGAGGATTAGAACCACTTCAGGAGAGACTTTGCGTAAGACCTACTTCTGAGACTCTGTTCTGCGATTTCTATGCAAGAGATATCCATTCTTATCGTGACCTTCCAAGGGTATACAACCAGTGGTGCTCTGTTGTCCGTTGGGAGAAAACAACCCGTCCATTCCTGCGTTCCAGAGAGTTCTTATGGCAGGAAGGCCATACTGCTCATGCAACTGCTAAAGAGGCAGAGGAACGTACGATCCAGATGTTAAATGTATACGCTGATTTCTGCGAGCAGGTTTTAGCAATCCCGGTTATCAGGGGACAGAAGACTGACAAGGAGAAATTCGCAGGCGCAGAGGCTACTTACACCATTGAGTCCCTGATGCATGACGGTAAGGCCTTACAGTCCGGTACCAGCCACAACTTCGGTGATGGCTTTGCGAAAGCATTTGATATCCAGTTTACAGATAAAGATAACACATTAAAGCATGTTTACCAGACTTCCTGGGGCATGACAACACGTATGATCGGTGCTATCATCATGGTACATGGTGATGATAATGGTCTGGTCCTGCCTCCAAGAATCGCTCCTGTACAGATTATGGTAGTTCCGATCCAGCAGAAGAAGGAAGGCGTATTAGACAAGGCATTTGAGTTAAGAGACCGTCTGATCAAGTCCGGATTCTCTGTAAAGGCAGATGACAGCGACAAGAGCCCCGGCTGGAAATTCGCTGACTGCGAGATGCGAGGTATCCCGTTAAGAGTAGAGATCGGACCTAAGGATATGGAAAACAACCAGGCTGTTCTGGTTCGCCGTGATACTCATGAAAAGACAGTTGTTTCCCTGGACGAGTTAGAAGCAAAGGCAGAAGAACTGCTTGATACCATCCAGCATGACATGTTAGAGAAGGCAAGAAAGCACAGAGATGCCCACACTTATACCGCTTTAGGATGGGATGAGTTCGTTGAGACCATTAACACAAAGCCAGGTTTCGTAAAGGCTATGTGGTGTGGATGCCAGGAATGCGAAGACAAGATCAAGGAAGTAACCGGCGCAACTTCTAGATGCATGCCATTTGAGCAGGAAACTCTGTCTGACCAGTGTGTATGCTGCAAAAAGCCGGCTAAGAAGATGGTTTACTGGGGCAGAGCATATTAATATGAAAATGAATATCCCGGAACCTGCAAAAATGATCATTGACAGGTTAAATGAACATGGTTACGAGGCTTATGTAGTAGGCGGCTGTGTCCGGGACATGATCCTGAAAAGAGAGCCGGGGGACTGGGACATTACCACCAGTGCCAGACCGGAGCAGGTCAAGGCTCTTTTTACCAGGACACTGGATACAGGCATACAACATGGCACTGTGACCATTATGGTTGGAAAAGAGGGATATGAGGTAACTACGTTCCGGGTGGACGGCGATTATACAGATGGCCGTCACCCGGATACTGTTACTTTTACCCCTTCTCTTGAAGAAGATTTAAAGCGCCGTGACTTTACTATTAATGCCATGGCTTATAATCACAATACAGGTTTGGTAGATATTTTTGGCGGCAGGGAAGATATTGAACGGAAAGTCATCCGCTGTGTTGGAAATCCAACGGAACGTTTTACAGAAGATGCTCTTCGTATTTTGCGTGCCATCCGTTTTTCAGCCCAGCTGGGATTTGAGATCGAAGATGCCACAAAACAGGCGATCACAGAAATTGCTCCTAATCTGGTTCACGTAAGTAAAGAGCGTATCCAGGTGGAGCTGACCAAACTGCTGTTAAGTGACCGGCCACAGACCATGAAGCTGGTGTATGAAACAGGTATCAGCCCCTATGTTTCAGAAACATTCCATAAAATGGGAGAAATAATCGGGGATATGCCAATCACGGTTCCGGCAAAAAAGGCCCTTCGCTGGGCTTTGTTTTTAAGAAAAGGAACACCGGAGCAGGCAGTGCGCATT
This sequence comes from bacterium, assembly GCA_963621525.1. Classification (GTDB taxonomy): domain Bacteria; phylum Bacillota; class Clostridia; order Lachnospirales; family Lachnospiraceae; genus Enterocloster. The sequence continues at coordinate 2,601 of CAVFER010000099.1, forward strand.
TTACGGGATCTGAAACTGGATAATGATACCATTTACCAGGTAAAGATGCTCACAGGTTGGATCGAGAGATCTATTTGCGGGGAAATTGCCTTTCCGGATGAAAGAACAGACGAAATGTGTACACTGGAAACGGCAGCGGAACTGGAGTTTGTGCCGGGTGCCAAAAGCAAGCCTCAGATCCGTAAAGTCATGAGCCAGATGGAACCTGAGTTGTTTGATGATTTGTTAAATATCAAGCTGTGTCTGGCAAAAGAGGCCGCAAAAAACAAGGATAGCAAAGGTGTGGCGGTAAGGCAGTTAGAAAAGATCTGCGCATTGCGGGATGAAATCCGTGCAGACGGTGACTGCATTTCCTTAAAAATGCT
>CAVFER010000099.1:2975-4780 GCA_963621525.1 bacterium
GATAAAAGCCGGAATGAAGCCGGGAAAAGAAGTGGGGCAGATGCTACATCATTTTCTGGAACTGGTTTTGGAAGAACCGGAAAAGAATACGAAGGAATATCTGTTGGAAATTTTGAAAAATAAATAATGGCAAAGAAAACGACCCTTTATCGAAAAAATAAAAAGGGTCGTTTTTTTACCTTGAAAAGTCAATGACAGTGAAAAATATATAACAGGATCATCAGGTTATGGGGTCATGATTTTTTAGTATGCTCAGCACGGGCATCTGATAAAAAAGTACGTCCAAAGCCAGATATAACAGCAAAGAGTGTCATGATCAACAGACAGATGGGGTAAAACTGGTGTCTGGCTATATCAATAGCAGAAACGGCTGCAGCGCCTGGAATATCGATCTGGGTCATGGAAGAAGCCAGAACCAGAGGAACCATATACGGCATCAGATAGTTGAAAGTACCACCAGAACAGATAAGGAGATTAGCAGTGCGATATCCATGGATGTCATATTCCAGGCCAAGACGTCTGGCAAGAGGTCCTGTTCCTACAATTGCCGCAGTGTTCAGGCCGGTTGCTATATTTAACAGGATGCAGATAATGACAATGGAAAACTCGGCAGAACGAGGACCGCGGATCAGGCGGTTCATAGATGTTATGATCATATTGATACAATCGCCCCGCTCTAAAAGATTGATCTGTGCAAACAGCATCATGACGAGTACAACGCTGGGGACAGCGCCCTGGATACCGGTTATGATAAGACCTTCTGCTTCCATAGGACCAGGTATAGACAACAGATCTGAAAACTGGATGGTTCTGGTAATAAGTCCCAGAATGATGCCCGTGACCAGTCCATAGCTTAAAGCCTCTAACAGGTGTCTCTGCAGCAGACAGAACACGATGATAACCACTGGTATCAGAAGAAATAAAAGGGATATGGGGCGCACTGTGCCGCTTTGAGAGGCAGTAAGTGAATGAGCGCTTCCGCTGGAGCCAAGACAAGAATATAATACCAATGTAACGGCTGCAGCAGGAAGAACATATTTCATACGGCTTCTGAAAATACCGCCCAGATCTACTTCCTGAGAGGAAGCAGCTGCTATTAAAGTATCGGAAACAGGAGAAACATTATCACCAAAAGCAGCACCAGATACAATTGCGCCGATCATCAATGCGGGAGTTGCACCTACCAGATAGCCAATAGGATATAAAATAGGACCTACGACAAAAATAGTACCAACAGACGTACCCGTGGAAAATGCGATCAGACAGGTGAGAAGGAATGAGGCTGTAACAAAACGATTTCCCAGAAAATTCATCTGTATCAGATAGTGTGCAAGAGTGTCTACCAGACCGCTTACAGTAATTAGTTGCCCGCAGATACCTGCCAGTATCATTGCCATAATAAGGATACCACCGATCTGATTGGTGATTCCTTCTATGATCGCTTCACAATATGCAGTTTTGTCTTTGGCAAGAAAAAGACATAGGATCATAGGGATAAGAAATACGACCCAGTATGCGGGAACATTACCCTGGTGAATGGCAATAAAAACAAGTCCCGCAACGGCCATGAGAATAGGGGCAAATGCCATATATTTTCCGAAATAATAGGTAATAATGGTATGTTGTTCATCTGCTTGTTGACTCATAAATATCCTCCTTTATAAAATTAAAAATTTTCCGCTGTCATGAATCAAGGGTGCAGTAAATATAATACAAAATTAGGAAAGATAAAAATATAAACTGGTTAATATTAAAAACAAAAGTTTAATATGCGCTAATAAAAATAAAATTTGTAAACTGCTTAA
>CAVFER010000100.1:0-4468 GCA_963621525.1 bacterium
CTCCATAGCCTTATTTTCCAGCTTGTGGAGAGTCCTTGTACATAATATTTTATTGTATTTTATGCCGATATTCTTCCAGCTGATGAAATACACCAACTACATGGACACAATCTGCCTTTACACTAAATATAACTGAATAATTCATCTGCGTTACAATAGCTTCATGATATCCCTTCTTCTTTAAATACGTATCCCTGCTTTCGGGAAACTGGTACGGATTATCTTCCAACCGATCATAAATACGATCAATCTCATCTAACAAGTGTTTTGCAGCCTGTTCATTTCTCAAATGATACAACAAATGGTATACCAGTCCATCCAACAGCTCCACTGCATGTCCTGTAATGATAAGTTTATATGCCATACTTTGTCCTCAATTCCTGCAGCGCTCCTCTGGCATCTCTTACATGTCCTGTTTCCACCTGTCTCTCGGATATCTCAATATCCCGATAAACAGAAATCTGTTTTCTCATCTCTTCATAAGTCTCCATACTCATAACCACCATATCCCCATATCCATTTTTCGTAACATAGATCGGCTCTCCGGCTTTATGGCACATGTCAGAAATTTCAGATGTATTTTTTAAATCTTTGATCGGAATGATCTGCGGCATAGTCTATACCTCCTGTCAAATAATATAATTATGGTCATATTATACCATAATTATGCCATATTATAAATGGAAATATTATATTTATCTCGTCGTTATTAGCCCTATATATCTAAAAAAGCTATTGCAAACTGACTTCACATCATCACTTCGCAATAGCTTTCTTTATACTGTATCTAAATATGTGATTTTAATATATCTGACTGCTTAAATCTTAGTTCTCATTCATCTTAGCCAGCTTTGCAGCCTGGTCTGCGGCGATCAGGTTGTCTAACAGTTCCTGGATGTCACCGTTCATAATAGAATCAATCTTGTATAAGGTCAGCTTGATCCTGTGGTCGGTAACACGGCCCTGTGGGAAGTTGTAGGTACGGATCTTCTCGGAACGGTCTCCTGTACCGATCTGGCTGCGGCGCTCTTCTGCCTCGGAGTTCTGGCGTTTTTCCAGCTCTAAGTCGTACAGTTTGGAACGTAACAGGCGGAATGCCTTTTCCTTGTTCTGCAGCTGTGATTTCTCTGTCTGGCTGTAGATAACGATACCAGTTGGCATATGGGTCAGACGTACTGCGGAGTCAGTGGTGTTGACACACTGTCCACCATTACCAGATGCACGCATTACATCAATGCGGCAGTCATTCATATCGATCTGAACATCTACTTCTTCCGCTTCCGGCATAACTGCTACGGTTGCTGTAGAGGTATGGATACGGCCGCCGGACTCTGTTTCAGGCACACGCTGTACACGATGTACACCGCTTTCGTATTTTAACTTGGAATAAGCGCCTTTTCCTGTGACCATAGCCACAACTTCCTTAAAGCCACCGATACCATTTTCATTGATACTGATGATCTCTACTTTCCAGTGCTGGCTGTCTGCGTAGTTGGAATACATACGGTAAAGCTCAGCTGCGAAAAGAGCTGCCTCGTCACCGCCTGCGCCTGCACGGATCTCCAGGATAATGTTCTTGTCATCGTTAGGATCCTTCGGAAGAAGGAGGATCTTTAATTCATGCTCCAGTTCCTCAATGCGCTTCTTTGCATCGGATAATTCCTCCTTTGCCATTTCACGCATTTCCTCGTCACTTTCTTCATCTAAGAGAGCCAGACTGTCCTCAACGTCCTGCTTTGCCTGCTTATACTGCTTGTAAGCTTCTACGATAGGTGCCAGTTCAGCCTGCTCCTTCATCAGCTTGGTAAAACGTTTGGTATCCTGGGTCACATCCGGGTCCCCAAGCATACGCATCAGTTCTTCATAATGGATCAACATATCATCCAGTTTATCAAACATAATCTCTACTTTTCCTTTCTGGCACATACCACCCGGTCATTTCCAGCCATATCCCGGACAGTCCTAAGCCCACTAAATCCCATTGCTTCAAATATTTCTGTTACATCCTTTGCCTGATCCCAGCCGATCTCCATATAGATGTTTCCGCCGTTCTTCAGGTATTTTTTTCCTTCTTCTGCTAAAATACGGTAAAACTTCAGTCCGTCTGGCTCACCGTCTAATGCCATACGGGGCTCATGATCTTTTACCTCCGGCTCCAGTCCCTCGATCACCTGACTTGGGATATAAGGGGGATTGGATACGATCACGTCATACTGCTTCTCTGGGTCTAAAGCAGAAAACATATCGCTTTTTATAAATTTCACTGGCTGATCCAGAAGTTTTTCCCCATTGGATCTTGCCACTTTTAATGCTTCTTCTGACAGGTCAAGAGCTGTTACATCTGTATAGCCTCCAAGCTTCGCCAGACTGATGGCAATGCAGCCGGAACCGGTGCATACATCTAAAAGGGAAATGTTTTTCTCTTTGTGTTCGTTTAATACCAGTTCTACCAGAGTTTCTGTGTCCTGTCTTGGGATCAGAACGTGTTCATTTACCTGAAATTCCAGTCCCATAAATTCCTGGACACCTGTAAGCTGCTGAAGTGGGATACGCATTTCCCTTTTATTTATCAGTTCCCAGTATTTATCTATTTTTTTCAGTGTATCCAGATCTACTTCTGATACATTTGTCCCTTTTTCCGTTCCTGTAAGAGGACGATCCCTTTTTACAAGAAAGGAAACAAAATTCATGTCAAATACATCCAGTAAAAGAAAACGGGCATCTAAAAGTGGATCAGGAACACCTGCTTTTTCCAGCTTTTCTTTTCCTTCTTCTAAAAGAGTTCCCAGGGTCATTTTCATACCTGTTCCTCTTTCTTCTCCCAGCCTGGGAAGTTTTCGTCCAGGTAGGCACGCCAGTCAAATACTGCTTCTACAGCAGCGATGGCTACCTCGATCATCGTATCGTCCGGCTCTTTGGTGGTCAGTCCCTGCATCCACATTCCAGGACGGCTTAAAATATCTACCAGTTTGGAATCATGTTTTCCTGCAAAGCTTAAGAACTCATAGGAAACGCCTGCGATCACCGGGATCAGCACAATACGGCTTACTATACGCAGCCAAATGGTATCTGTACGGATCACCATGAAAAACAGGACACTGATGACCATAACGATCATAATAAAGCTGGTACCGCAGCGTTTATGCTCCTTGGAGCTGGCCCGCACATTGGCTACATTCAGTTCCAGACCATGTTCAATGCAGTTAATGCACTTGTGTTCGGAACCATGATACATAAAGGTCCGTTTAATGTCTTCCATACGTGATACTATTTTTATATAAATAACGAAAATGGCAATACGGATAAAGCCTTCTAAGATCGCCATCACTGTATGAGACGGGATCACTTTTTTACATATATTGGAAATAAACATAGGCAGCAGCATGAATATACCGATTGCCATAACAAAGGAAAAGATCATGACAACGGTCATAAGGATGCTTTCTAATTTTTCGCCAAATACCTTATCCAGCCACTGTTCAAAGCGGCTTTCTTTCGCATCTTCGTCATCTTCAAAGAAGCTGCAGGACCAGGTAAGTGCCCTCATGCCTACGATCATGGAATCTGCAAATTTAAACACGCCTCTGATAAAGGGAATACCTAAAAATGGATACTTTTTTGTTACGCTTTTGTAAGTATCTTTTTTAACCTCGATCTCTCCATCGGGTTTACGGACGGCTACCGCATAGTTTTCACCATTCTGCATCATAATGCCTTCGATCACTGCCTGTCCGCCAATTCCTGAATATTTCATCTATGCATTACCTTTCGATTTTCATGTACGTTCGGACTTTGCATCCAAAAATGCATTTTAACGCAAAGGGGCTGAGCTGCAAAAGCTCAACCCCTTAAATTCTCTCTTATAATTACTGAGCATTGATGCCGTACTTACGATTGAACTTATCAATACGTCCACGAGCTGCAGCAGCCTTCTGCTGGCCAGTGTAGAATGAATGGCACTTGGAGCAAACCTCCACATGGATGTCCTTCTTGGTAGAACCAGTTACGAACTCGTTGCCACAGTTGCAAACTACCTTTGCCTGGTAGTAATTTGGATGGATTCCTTCTCTCATTTTATTCACCTCTCTGATATAATTTGCGGTTTCCGACCGCGGCCTGTATGCCAATCTGCCTCTGTACATTGCAGGCAGCCGGTAGGGACCGTCACCAGAACGCACAGATATCAGCATCTTCTAAGTTATACGCATCCTTCCCGCAAGGTTCTGACTCACGCGAATGCTAAAACTGTTTGTCTCAGGGCATAAATATCTTATACCTTTGGACAGCTATATCAGTATAACATAAACTGCCCATATTGACAAGAGTAAAAATAATTTTATGCACAAAAAAACCTGAGCATTTTTACTCAGGCTAAATACATATTTTACATACCTTCAAAACCACATATTGATGAATGATTGACTTTCCGAATATTTACAACCTTTTGTTCCATAACCTGGCGACGGTC
>CAVFER010000101.1:0-4369 GCA_963621525.1 bacterium
CTGTGGAATATCCGGATCATCTCAATCAGATATCGCTTCCGCTGAGTCGGTATCTGCTGAAGAAGTTACCGAACATACATCGGAATCAACGGCTAATGAGGAAACGTCTACCGAAGAAGCTTCTGTCGAAGTAACAGTTGCAACGGAAGAAATAACTGATCCATCAACCGATGATGTTAATTTTTGGGGACTGGATGATCCAGAACTTCTAACGTATGTTGAAAATACCGTTTATGAAGATCTTATTGGGGAACTTGACAGCGATGAATATCTCGTAGAAAAAGTTGATGCAATCTATCTTTCCGAAGAATATATTGAGGAGCTTTCTTATAATTCAAAATCAAATATTTTCTTTGGATATACCCTAGATGAACTGGAGAGGGAGTTTGAGGGAACAAGATATGTATTTACGCTAGGGGAAGATGGGAAGACCACTGTGGTCCCACTTGAAGAAGTATATGATGATACTTACGATCAGATAATCAAAAACGTAGCAGTAGGAACAGGCGTTATCCTTGTATGTGTCACGGTATCAGTAGCAACTGCCGGTGTAGCACCTGCTGTTAGTGTAATTTTAGCAGCATCTGCTACAACTGGAACAACGTTTGCCCTTCAGTCAGGTGCCCTCGGGTTTGCCGCAGCTGCAATTGCGAGAGGATATCAGACACAGGATTTTGATCAGGCAATGAAGTCCGGCGCACTTGCTGCAAGTGAAGGGTTTAAGTGGGGAGCTATTTCAGGTGCCGTTATCGGAGGCGGAAAGGAAGCTCTGGCACTAAAGGGAGCCACTTTAAATGGTTTAACCATGAACGAAGCAGTTGTAATTCAGAGAGAATCCAAGTGGCCGCTGGATGCAATTAAGAGTCTGCATTCTACTGCCGAATATGAGGTATATAAGAAAGCTTCGTTAGTACCGACGCAATTGTCTGATGGAAGTTGGGCTTTCCTTCGGCAGATAGATTGGTCTTTTGTTGATGATCTGGGACGGACCAATGCTGAACGTGTAGCGGCAGGTCTAGCTCCGCTTGATCCGACCGGCGTTCCTTATGAACTTCACCACATAGGTATGAAGGCGGATTCACCACTTGCAATTTTAACAAAGGCAGAGCACCATGCCAAAGAGACTTACAAGGCTCTTCATTGGGCTGAGGAAGGGAAAGATATAGCTGATGTTGCCTGGCGGGCGCAGAAGGATGCATTTTGGAAGGCTGTATTGAAGATATCACAGGGGGCATAAGATGACTTCTATAGTTGATGTATTAAAAGGCAAAGAAGCCTTTAGTTCCTTGAATGGGGCAACAAAAGATAATATTGCAGATGCTGAAAATGAACTGGGCGTAAAATTTACCGATGAATATATAGAGTATGTATCGGCACTCGGTGCAGTTTCCTATTATGGTCATGAACTCACCGGGGTTTGCAAGGCAAAGGCACTTGATGTCGTCGGAATTACAATTTCAGAGCGAGAATATGCGGAGGTTCCGCAAGATTGGTATGTGATTGAGCAGGCGCATATTGACGGTATCGTTTTCTGGCAGGCACATGATGGGAAAATATATCAAACAGCAGGAAAAGCGAGGGCTAAGAAGGTTTTCAACTCGTTGATTGAATATGTTAGTAATGACTGATTTTAAGGTAATAACAAGCATTTGCAAATGCTGATTGATGGCCTATGCAAAATGGCACCTGGAGGATCTGTCGATCCTGCCGGAAGATTGGAAATATCAGATTTCCGTTTCAATCCGAAAGCAGTTTGATAGATCAGGATCATTTTCCGTAAAGCAGAAAGCGACAAAGATCAGGAGGAATATGGCATGAATTCAATGGAAATGTTTGGCTTAACGGAAGAACAGCTGCATATTTTGTATTCTTTGGAATATGCCATTACTCAAAAAGATATATCAGCCGACAAAAAAGCTGTTGCAAACAAATCTTTGTGGCTTGAAAAATGGGAAAAAGCGTTAAATGATTCTCAGGTGGATAAGATCTCTATCCCTTACAAGGAACTCAGTCAGCTCATATCGGCTGTGAAAGAAGAGGCAAATACGAGCCCGAATAAAACATGGTTCTATTTGATAATGCTTGAGGCGACACTTTTTGTGCCATATTTCCCTTTGGAAACAGAAGAGGACAAGCGATTTAAAAATCTTCATTTTTCAGATCAGTCAGAATTTCTGAAGTTCTTCGCCGATGTAACAGGTATTATGGATCCGACATACGTTGATCGCTTTCAGAAAACGTATACCAAAACGTTAGATAAGCTGACCGGAAAATGGCAAAAAGTCGCTATTGGTGCACTGGGTATTGTAGCAATTGCTGCAATCGCTGCTGCAACGGCCGGAGCTGCGGCCGGACCAATTGCGGTGGCGCTGTTTGGAAGCGAATTCGCCGGCCTTGGCGGTGCGGCACTAACATCCGCCTGCCTTGCGATGATGGGTGGAGGAGCGATTGCTGCCGGAGGGTTGGGTATGACGGGAGGCGTCATTGCAATTGTAGGAGGCGGCGCTATTCTTGGTGCTGCCGGCGGTGGAGCTGTTGTTTCAGCAGCTTCCTTGATCATTAAAAAGGAACCTTCTTTCACCTTAACGCAAGCAGCGAAGCTTGAGGTTGTACTAAAAGAGATAACGCTTAATGCGCAGAAAGATATTCAGAATGCACAAGCTGTAATGGAGGCGTTACGTAATCAGATTAAGGCCTTGCAAAAAGAACTGGAAGAATTAAAAGCTGCGCAGAAAGAAGAAAGAAAGATACTTGCAAATATGGAAAAGTCTCTGAAATACCTGAAAAAGGCCTACGAAGACATGAATGTATTCAAAGCTTCTTTTGAATGCGGAATGGAATACGACGCATAGAGTCTGGTGATTTAAGTGAAGAAAAAAGAACAGCATTCGCAAATTATCCAGTTGGATCAAGAACTTCAGCCTCTTGCCGACTCTTCTGAAGCAGTCAATGTTACGATGGCGGAGGCAGTGAAACAACAGGAAAATCTTAGAACGCAGCAAGATGAGCTTTTAAAAGAGATTGATTCATTAGCTACGCGAATGGGAGTACCACATGAGTGTTATGTGCCTGCAGAATCTATGTTCTCCCATTTGGATTGTCGGCTGGAAAATTATTACAATCAATCTAATACCGTTATCAAGCATTTCCCGGAATTATCCCCTGTTGAATGGGTTTATGCATCGGTTGCCGGCATTATTTCTGTAGCCATTGATGTGGTTTTTGTCGGCACCCCTGAAGTTGTGAAAATATATAAGGGTGGGGAAAATTTTGACGGAAGCAAACTGACGGCGATACTTCGTAATATTGGCACTGATCCGGAAAGCAAATCATATGCTGTGTTTCATTGGCTGAGTGATAAATGCATCGTTCCGTATGATTTGTCAGCGGTGAAGGATGTAATGTATCCGAATAACCATAGAATACGTAGTCTGGGTCATGATCCGTTTCTTGGATTATTCTTTGCAATTGCGGACATCCTGCTTGGAACGACCACTTGTATTGACAATGCGGGGCATCTTCGAGTCTTAGTGGGTAGGCAAGAGGCTACAATACAAGAGAAAATGCTTCCGGTCTTTTATTATATTGGTCATATCTTTTCAGACATCTGCACGGCCCGAGGTATTCCGATTCCGGGATTTTTCCTGACGCAGTTTTTCGCCGGAGACGGAGCAGATGATTCGATTGCAAAGAGAGCAGAAAGAATGTATTTGGATGGATACGATATGCGTCATCTTGCATCAATGTCTGTCCCTGTTATTGTGAAAAATCTTTTGATTGACGCATACCTTATATTGAGCGCTGCGGATGAACCCGGCTACGTTGGAATTAGTGAAAAAGAAATATTAAAGCAACAAAAGGCCTTAAAAAAGACCAAAATGCTATTTGTTTCTGATTGCATTGCCACAGGCGGTAATCTGGCTAAGGTCCTTTTGCCTCCGAGTTGCGGAAATCCTGCCTCACTAAATCTGGTTCAATGGGGGCAATTTATTAATTCAAGTATTTCCATGATGTCGGCTTTAACACGTGATATGAGCGTCGAAACAGTAGTTGCGCAAAGAAACAATATTAACGACACTTGGGACAGGCTTTTATCAGACACAGAAGCGTAATAGATTTGTATCCGTATCCTTACATACCCCTCCGACACACCCGCCGGAGGGGTTCATTTTATGTAAGGAGGATTTTATCATGAAACTCGTACGTAAGCGTCTAAAAATCCGGTAGGTAGCACCCAACGTCGCCTACCACTACAATAGTAGTTGGTAGAAATTTACTACCAACGCAAAAGCCCCAACCGCTTCGGTTGGCGGCCAGGGCACTATGACAATTCACATATGATACAGATACTCAGATCTTACACAGTCCG
>CAVFER010000102.1:0-481 GCA_963621525.1 bacterium
GGGGAGCATAATCTCTTCATAACTGTACAGAGTCTTGCCCCAAAAGTCGGTATGCCACCGATCATTTAATTCCTGCAGTGTTCCGTACCGTTCCTTCAGCCAAAGGCGAAACTTTTTTTGACAGTTATCGCAGTAGCAATAGGTTCCATATTCGTTTGCCACATGCCAACCGATCAACCCCGGCCTTCCCTTATAGCGTTCAGCCATCGCATGGGCAATCGCTGCGGCACGTTCTCTGTACTTCTCGCTGTTATAACAGAAAAACACTCGCATTCCATGCGTTCTCTTTCTGCCTGCAATATCCGTCGGAAGGACTTCCGGATATTGATGCGACAGCCACGCCGGCTGCGCGCTGGTTGGAGTTGCAAGGAAATAAGACAGCTTGTTTTCGTCCAAAATGTCGATAATTCTGTCAAGCCACTCAAAACAATACTTTCCCTCTGACGGTTCCAACTTTGCCCACGAAAAAACAGGAAGTGTA
>CAVFER010000102.1:491-1907 GCA_963621525.1 bacterium
GTATTTACGCCCGCCTCATGAAAATATTCCATATCCTGACGAATCGTTGCCTCATCCCATTGATCCGGGTTATAATCGCCGCCAAATAAAATATATGGTCTGCTCAGTTCTTTTTGCATTTCTTGTCTTCTCCCCTTATTCTATCATCCAACACAGCCATCGCATACGGCGCTCGCATTTACTTTACAGAGCCCAGGATTCCTTCTACAAAGTTCTTTTGCAACAGGAAGAAAATAAGCATTGTCGGAATCGTAGAAATAATTATTCCTACCATTACCATACCATAATCCGGTGTGAAGCCGGATGCCAGATTAGATACAGTGAGCGGCAGTGTATATTTAGATTCGCTTTGCAATGAGATCAACGGCCACATGTAGTTATTCCACGCTGCCATAAATGAGAAAATTGCAGCAGCAGCATAAGTTGATCTCATCATCGGAACAAAAATCCTGCTGAATATTTTCCACTCGTTACAGCCGTCAACGCGAGCCGCTTCAATTGTCTCCTTTGGAAAGCTTTCTGAATTCTGACGGAAGAAGAAAATTAAAAAAGGAGCTCCGACTGCCGGCAAAATGATACACAGATAGTTATTAAGCAGTCCCATGTTGGCAAACATGCGATACATCGGAATGATCTTGGCTGCAAAAGGCACCATCATGGAGGCAATCAAAACAAGGAATACAACTTCTGTCTTTTTGGACTTATAAACAACAAAAGCATAACCTGCCACAGAACAGATAATCAATGAAAGAACCGTGATTATCACCGAAAGATACAGCGAATTAACAAAGGCTCTGCCAAGATCTGCCGCTTCGAACGCATTTTTTACATTTTTACTTAAGGACGTTCCAAAGGTCAGTTTTCCCATCATAATATCCTTGGAATCGTTTGTTGCACCTATAATCATCCAAAGAAAAGGAAAAATGCAGAGGAAAGACACGATAATAAGAAATATTCTTTTGAACAGGTATTTTACTGGATTATTCATCTTTATCTCTCATAACTCCCTTCTGGAAAATCGTAATCGCAACTACAATAACGAATACTGCCAGTGAAACGGTGGATGCATAGCCATAACTCGGTACATAGTTGAAGGATAGGTCATAGATATATTCCGAAATCGTTCTTGTCGCATTTCCCGGGCCGCCGTTTGTCAGGTTTACAACCTCATCGAACAACTGTAAGGTTGAATTCAATGCCATAATACTGGTAAGGAAAATAATGGGCTTCAACATCGGAATTGTTATGCTCCGGAAGCTTTGGCTGTCTGTCGCACCATCGAGCTTTGCAGCCTCATAGATTGACGGATCTACATTCTGCAGTGCTGACAGGAAGAAGATCATATAGTAACCTGTGTATCTCCATATAAGGGCTACTACAATAACAACTTTTGCCCAGTGTGCATCCAGGATGAAG
>CAVFER010000102.1:1917-4263 GCA_963621525.1 bacterium
GGATGAAGGAGATCGGCGTATCGATCACACCAATTTTAATAAGAAGGTTATTCACCACGCCATCCAATGCAAAAAGGTTCTTAAACAAGATAGAGTATGAAACCATGGATGTTACGCAAGGCAAAAAGATGCAGGTACGATAAATACCTCTCTCTTTTATCTTGGGGTCATTCAACATTACTGCAATGATAAGTGCAAGCAGGAGCATGATCGGGATCTCAAACACTGCATAGATCAGTGTGTTGCCCAATGTTGTCCAAAACGTATTATCTTTGAAAAGTCGAACGTAATTTGCCAATCCATTAAAGGAAAGATTAGCTCCTTTTCCGGTTTTAAAGGAAAGAATAAAAGCCTGAATTGTCGGCAAATATCCAAAGATAATTACGAACGCTGCTGCAATCATAATCATTGTCCAGCATGTAATCGTTCTGGATCTTTTCTTCTTATTTTTAACCATTTCTGATTTTCCTCTATCCTGTATATGAACAAAGGGGCCTTACGGCCCCTTCGTAGATTAAAGCATCCGCCTTGATTATTCCTGTACCATCTGGTTGAACTGTTCCTCAGCGGTAGAAAGTTCTGTCTCCAGATCAGAACCGTTCAAAATATTCGGTGTTACAGCAAGAAGAGCTGACTGTGCTTCTGATGTATATGCGCCAGGATCCACAGCCGGGATCTCGCCGATCCAGCTTGCCAGTGTCTGATTGATCTGCTGACCGCTGAAGTATTCATCTGCAGTGCTGTAAGCTTCTACATCAGATGCAGGTAAATAAGTGCCCATGATATTTGCAGATTTTGCAAGTGTATCATAAAGCTCTGTGCTGCCGCCAAAAGTATTTGCAAGGAACTTAGCTGCTGCCTCTGCATTCTTGCTGTTTGCAAGTACATAGAAGCTGGAACCACCCTGGTTGGATCTGTTTGTTGCACCCTCTACGGTATCAAGAGTAGGAATCGGAGCAAGCTTCCAAAGTCCGCTCTGATCTTCTCCGGCCTTGATGGTGGAAGTGATCCAAGAGCCTCTGATCACGCAAGCAACATCGCCGCCGTTAATTGCACCCTGGAACTCAGACCAATCGCTGACTACCTTTACAAAGCCGCCCTCGTTGAACTCCTTGAAAAGTCTGTAGCATTCCTTCAGTGTATCATTGTTCACGAAGTTTGCCTTACCTTCTTCATCAGTGTACCATGTTCCGGTGGACTGAAGCAGGATCTGGAAGTTTGACACATCGTTAGGATTGAAAGTCTGCAGCATATGACCGTTCTCTGCAAGCTTCTTTCCAAGCTCTGCATACTCATCCCAAGTAAGATTCTGCATATCTTCATCAGTATAACCGGCTTCTTCAATATAATCGCTACGATAGAAAAGTCCTGTAACACCGGTATCAAACGGAACGCCATATCCTACGCCGTCATAGGAAACATATCCTTTTTTGTAGCTTGCAAAATCATCGTAGTTAAGATAATCGTCCATTGCCAGGAATGCGCCCGGATAAGACATAAGATAGCCCTGTGCAGCTGCATCAGAAATAATTACGATGTCCGGAAGGTCATCGCTGACACCGGATGCAAGCACTGTGTGAATCTTCTCGAGGCAATCTGCCTTTGCCATCTCCACAAACTCTACGTTAACGCTGTCATCCAGCTTGTCGGCCTCTTCAAAAGAGATTCCGTTAAAGGACTTGTCCCATCCCCAAACCGTTATGGTTGTAGCTTCTCCCGAAGCAACATCGGATGTTTCTTCAGTACTTTCTTCTGTAGCCTCCTCAGTGCTCTCTTCTGCTGAGCTTTCTGCTGTGGAAGCAGTGTTGCTGGAGCCGCATCCAGTAAATAAGCCACAAACCATGGCGGATGCAAGCAACGTTGCTATAATCTTTTTCTTCATTAATGTAACCTCCCTTAAAACTTAGTGTCCGTCTTCTGACGTGTCTATAGTATAGTCTTTTGAACATCCTATGTTCAATCACTGATTTATACAAATTAAACTCTATATTTTTGGTTATATTTACCTGTACTTTCAGAAATACGTCACTTAAATCAGATCAACTGCCGAAACTCCCAGATTTTTTTGTTGTTCATTCTCCCTATCTGCTGAATTTCCTTGGATGGATTTCTTGATCTGTTCATAAATAATGCCGAAAGGAATGTATTTCCGTATAAATAAAGTTGACACCTTTTTTCTCATACACTTGGCATACAATGTATGAGAATAAGATGTCAACTTCATTTATACAGCATCAATTTTCTTTTAAAGCTACTGCCTTATAACCCCTTCACCTTCAAAGCCGCAGCCAGCGCCGCTGCTCCAAACCGGGGACTGGAAAGTACCGGCAGGCCGGTGCTTTCGTG
>CAVFER010000103.1:0-4093 GCA_963621525.1 bacterium
GAGAAGATTTTTTGTCAGTTGTGCCCAAATTTCTGAGGCGTACGCGGTGCGTACGTTGATGAAATTCGGGTGCGACTGGCGGAAAATCAGCCACAAAGGCAGGTGCAGGAAAGACTCCGAGAGGACATTGTACATCAATCTGCTGTGATGCCTGTATATATCTTACCTGAATATACCGGTAAATATAATAATAACCCAAATAAGAAGGATCATTCCCTCTAAGGCCATCCCGATCTTAGCTAAAATATAATTACAGTCATCTTCTGTAAAGGAAAGAATCCCATACCAGAGCCCCATAATGGCTGCTGCCATACTGGAAAATCCGTAGGCTCCTGTATTTAAGCCACCTTGGCCTGCGTTTTTTACCGAAAAATACATACTTAAGGCCCCTAAAAGAAGGGATGCAACTCCCAGTACCAGACAATAAAAACTGTTCTTTGCAAAGGGATTTTTTACATAGGAAACCTTGTTTCCGATCTGTCTCAATGCATTTTCCTCCTGTAATTCCCGTGACGTATATGTTTTCTCGAAGTCTTTCGCACATACTGCACCAGACCGTAAAATCCAAAGCCAAAAGCTGCTCCCAGTGTATTAAGGAACAGGTCATCTACGTCAAAACTGCCCACTTTGAATATAAGCTGCAATGTTTCCAGTATGAGACTGAAGGTAAATCCAAAAGTCACTGTATTATACCATTTTTTACTTCTTCTGCTGATAAACGGCAGAAAAAATCCAAAGGGTGCAAAAGCAACGATATTTCCCACGATGTTGATCATAAACAGCGGAAATCCAAGTACATGATAATATTTAAAATATCGGCTGATCTCTTTAAAAAGGATCAGATTATAAGCATAGTCCCTGTCTGTATCTGTTCGTCCGAATGACTCTGAAAAAAACATGAAATACGCCAGAAGGCACAGGTACAGTATAAACAGTACCCATCCCATTTTCTGGCGTTTAGTTGTGTTTCTGATCATCTGTGACCCCGCATCCTAAAATTCAATTTCGGATTTACGTTTTAAAAGCAGTGCCCCATTTACAATGGAAATAATGCCTACCACAAGACCTGTAACCAGGATCACAATGCCTGCTGCAATGCTGCCTGCGCCTGTGATCTTCATTGTTTTATATACACGCTCCATATAGTTTCTACCTCCGGCTTTTATTCATTCTTTGCACCGTACTGCTCATAATATGCATCAAGAGCTGCCTTAATCTTATCATCGATCACAATCTTGCCATTGCATTCCTTATTGTAAAGGCACTCTGTTACATCTGCCATGGTAACAATGGCGGCAGTCGGGAAGCCGTACAGATCCTTGATCTCGTCTAATGCACTCTTGGTTCCTTTTCCGTGCTCCATACGGTTTAAGGAAACAATCAGACCCTTAATTTCTACATTACCCTGAGCCTTGATGATCGGGAATGTCTCTTCAATGGACTTACCAGAAGTGGTAACATCCTCAATGATCATAACACGGTCGCCGTCTTTGATCTTGCTTCCTAACAGGATACCGGTATCACCATGGTCCTTTACTTCCTTACGGTTAGAGCAGTAACGGATATCCTTTCCGTACAGGTCACTGATAGCCATAGTCGTAGCAACACTTAACGGAATACCCTTATAAGCTGGTCCAAAAAGTACGTCAAAGTCCAGACCAAAGTTGTCGTGTATCGCCTTTGCATAGTACTCACCTAATTTCTTTAACTGGGTGCCTGTTACATATGCGCCTGCGTTCATAAAGAATGGAGACTTTCTTCCGCTCTTTAATGTGAAATCTCCAAATTTTAATACATTGCTCTCTACCATAAATTCAATAAATTCCTGCTTATAGCTTTCCACGGTAATGCCCTCCTTATTTTTCCAATTTTTTCCAAATATTCTCTATGCTTCCAGATTGCTGCGTGCTCCGCACTCTTGCAATCTTCAAAAACATTCGTAATCCGCTCATTTTACTGCACCAATCAGTTCGTTGATGTCTTCAATTCCATATTTTTCCATGTATGCCTTAATTCCATCCACTGTTTTCACAGTTGCATATGGATCATGGAAGTTTGCAGTACCAATGGCTACTGCAGTTGCACCTGCAAGAATGAATTCCAGAGCATCATCTGCATTACAGATACCGCCCATACCGATGATCGGCACCTTCACTGCCTGAGCTGCCTGATAAACCATACGTACAGCTACCGGACGGATCGCCGGGCCGGAAAGTCCGCCTGTTTTGTTGGCAACTGCGAATGTTCTGCGGTTGATATCAATCTTCATACCAGTTAAAGTATTGATCAGAGAAATAGCATCTGCACCACCAGCTTCTGCCGCCTTTGCCATAACCGTAATATCAGTTACGTTAGGGCTTAATTTCATGACCACCGGCTGTTTTGCGTGAGCTTTTACTGCCTTCGTAATGGCTTCTACTGCCTTAGGATCCTGACCAAAGGCAATACCGCCCTCTTTTACGTTTGGACAGGAAATATTGATCTCCAGCATATCTACCGGCTCATCTCCCAGGCGCTCTACTACATCAATATAGTCTTCTGTAGTCTTTCCGCACACATTGACTACGATCTTGGTATCATATTTCTTTAAAAACGGAATATCTCTCTTTGCAAATACATCAATACCCGGATTTTGCAGGCCAATGGCATTGATCATACCACCATAGGTCTCCGCGATCCTTGGTGTTGGATTTCCCGGCCAGGGCACATTTGCCACACCTTTTGTGACAACAGCGCCAAGACGGCTTAAATCAACAAACTCGCTGTATTCCATACCGGAACCAAAGGTGCCGGACGCCTCCATAACCGGATTTTTAAATTCAACTCCGGCGATTTTTACACTCATATTCATAATTCGGTCCTGCCTCCTGCTTTCTCACATATTCACCCGCTTTGATCCGGGCTGTTTTTACTGTACTTTACAGTTCAATGTCTTCTGCCAGGAATACGGGGCCATCCTTACAGATACGCTTATTATGTACCTGAGAATGTTCGTCCACATCCTTTGTCTGGCAGGTGCATGCCAGACAGGCACCAATGCCGCAGGCCATTTTCTCTTCCAGAGATAAGTAACAGAGAATGCCTTTTTCCTGGCTGTATGCCTTTAGTGCGCGTAGCATAGGAGTTGGTCCGCAGGCATAGATTACATCTGCCTTCAGATTATTTTCACGGATTGCATCTAATACATTTCCCTTTGTTCCCACGCTGCCGTCTTCTGTAGCAACAGTTACAGAACCATATGCTTCAAATTCTTCTTTTAAGAACATACGGCTGTCACGGTAGCCGATCACAGACTGTACCATCTCAGCGCTATTTACCTCATTTAATGCTTTTGCAAGCTGAAGCATTGGCGGAATACCGATGCCGCCGCCAATTAAAAATGCTTTCTTTCCTTCTAATAACGGAAAACCATTTCCCAAAGGTCCCAATACATCAATGGTATCTCCTGCTGCCAGAGCAGAAAATTCCTTTGTTCCGGCTCCTGCTACGCGGTATACCAGACGCAGTTCCTCTTTTTCTTTATCAATACCACAAAGGCTGATCGGTCTTGGAAGCAGTCTGGATCCGTCTTTGGAATAAAGGGATACGAACTGTCCAGGCACAGCCTGGGCTGCGATCTCACCCGCAGCCAGTCTTAAGTCATAAATTCCATCTGCCAGCTGCACCTGTGAGGTAACAGCTGCTGTCATTTTTAATTTCGCCATGTTGTTTTTCCAACCTTTTTATTTCTCACTAATTACAGTACGCTGTTGATATCAGTAACCATATCTATAACTGCCTGTCTGGAAGCTTCTGCAAAGTGCTCCGGACCGAACTGCTTGTATTTTTCCTGGCGGTATGCCGCGATAATACCTCTGGAGGAGTTTACAATAGCACCTAAACCATCTTCATTGAAGCAGTGCTTTAAGTCTGCTGCCGTACCGCCCTGAGCGCCATAGCCCGGTACCAGGAAGTAGGTATGTGGCATAAGCTTTCTCAAAATCTTGCTCATTTCCGGATAGGTAGCGCCTACAACTGCACCTACATTGCTGTAGGTTGTGTCCATAGACATATTTCCCCACTCAACTACCTTTTCAGCCACTAATTCGTAAAG
>CAVFER010000104.1:0-4059 GCA_963621525.1 bacterium
GACCTTGACATCGACTCTTTTAAGGCAATCGTAGAACCGGTAACAGAATGGTATATCGGCGAACTGCAAAGACAGGGATATGATGATGCAGAAGAGTTAGTAGCAGCGTTTAAGTAAAAGCACATAAGTAAAGAAAAAAGGCGAAGCCTGTAGAAACCTACAGTTCTTCGTCTTTTTTTGTATCGCTTTGATAAAGTTTGGTGAGTTCATCAATCTTAGGAATGATAAATGTAAAATTATCCCGGATCGCCTGACAAGCAGCATCCATATCGTTTGCGTTTAGTGCTTTGATGATCTGCTCATGACCTAGATAGGTTTCCTGCAAAGAATGTTGGGGAACCGCATTTGCGTAAAGATTTCTGAAACGGGAAGCATGGGCAGTAAGAGTATTGCAAAAATCATTGAGAAATGAATTTCCGGAAAGATTTAAAATGTACTGGTGGAACAAGGTGTCCTGAATTAGAAAATTTTCTGCGGTACCGGACAAGATCTTCTGATTGATGGCTTCCAACTCTTTAATATGCTGTTCTGTAATAAAAGGAAAGGCGAATTCAATCCCACGTGCATTTAGATCTCCCAATAAAATATACACTTCTTTTAGCTGCTCGAAATCAATTTCTGCCACCCGGCTTTCTTTTCCGGGAGTAATCTCAATCAGTTTCTGGTCTGCCAAAAGCTGCATGGCTTCCCGTACCGGGGTGCGGCTTACTTCAAAATAAGAGGCAAGCTCCGTGTCATATATTTTTTCACCTGGTTTTAATGTATTGTTTTCAATCCATTCTTTTAAGGTCTGATAAACCCTTGCACGGGCTGTTTTAGGAGCCTGGTCTTTTGGTTTCTTGGGAATTGGCATAAAAAATCTCCTTTATTTTTATAAGAATTGTTTAATTTGATTTAGTATCTTGACAATCATTATACATTGTGCTAGTATTTGTGTCAAGAAAAGTGCGATATATCGCACTAAAAATGCAGTATAAAACAAAAAGAAAAGGAGAGAAGATATGATGCAACTACTTTCAACCATCGACAATTTTCTATGGAGTTATCCGGTAGCTGGTTTTTTGCTGCTGACGGGGGTCTATTACACCGTATGTCTGAAGTTTCCCCAGATCAGACATTTTAAGCGTCTTCTTCCTACTGTACTTAAGGGGCAGAAAACAGAGGATGGGGCAGTGTCTGGTTTTGCTGCTTTCTGCGCCACAGTAGGCGGTCAGGTAGGAACGGGAAGCCTGGTAGGGGTAGCCAGCGCCATTGCAGCAGGTGGACCGGGAGCTATGTTCTGGATGTGGTTTACAGCACTTTTGGGAATGGCAATCAGTTTTGGTGAAGCATCTCTTGGACAGCTTTTTCACTTAAAAGGTCCGGATGGTAATTATTATGGTGGTGCGCCCTATTACATGAAAAACGGACTCCACAGCAAAGTGCTTTCTGTACTTTATGCAGTAACGATCATCTTTTCAGCTGGTTTCTGCATTGCTATGATCCAGAACAATTCTATTGTTTCTGCTATTGTAGAAGTTGCGGATGTTCCAAGGATCATACCTGGCATTATGGTAGGCCTGGTGGCTGCGCTGATCGTAATGGGTGGTGTAAAGAGGATCACAGATACAGCCTCTGCAGTTGTACCGTTTATGGCCGGTGCTTATATTATTTTTACTTTAATTATCATTATTTTAAATATTCAGTCTGTTCCTGGAATGTTAGCGGATATTTTTAAAGCAGCATTTACCGGTCAGGCAGCCGCCGGAGGAGCAGTTGGATATACCGTTCAGCAGGCTTTTAGAAATGGTGTTGCCAGGGGGCTTTTTTCTAATGACGCAGGTAATGGAGCAGCCGCTTCCATGCATGCTTCCGCAGTTGTAAAACACCCGGGAGATCAGGGACTTTCAGCAATGCTGGGAACTTTCATTACTACGATCATCATCTGCAGCTGCACTGGTTTTGCCATTTTACTTACAGGAGCAGTCAATTCTGGAAAAGATGGCATCAATCTGGTACAGGCGGCATTTTCCTCTACTCTTGGTATCACAGGAAAGTGGATCGTACTGATCGCAATGGTTTTATTTGGATTTACCACATTGATCGCAGATGTATTTTATGGAGAAGCCAGTTTACGTTTCCTGGTTAAGAAAAATACAGAACAGGTGGTAAAAGGATATAAAGTTCTGGCTATATTAGTAGTTATTTTAGGTTCCGTGCTTTCACTGCCGTTGTTATGGACATTTGTGGACCTTTGTGCTGCTTTCCTTGTGTTCTTTAATCTGATCCCGTTAGTGGGTCTGTTTAAGTATGTAAAATACGTAATGAATGACTATGATAAACAGCTGGAAGAAAAGAAAGAACCACAGTGGGGCAGTACAGAAGAAGTAATTAAATTATTAGATAAATAAGAATTAAGCAGGAGGTAATAAAAATGACACACAATGAAGAATTTGCAAAACAGTTAGCACAGTGGAGACATCAGATCCATGAAAACCCGGAAGCTGCTTTTGAAGAGGAAAAGACAGCCACTTTTGTAGCAGAGAAGTTAAGACAGATGGGTTATGATGTACATACAGGGATTGGCAAAACAGGAATTGTTGCCAATATGACCTGCGGAACAGGAAAAAAAGTGATCGGACTCCGGGCAGACATGGACTGTATCTGCATTACAGAAGAAGGAGAACATCCATATTCTTCTAAAATTCCGAAGAGAATGCACGCCTGCGGCCATGATGGACATACGATCACACTTCTTGGAGCAGCAGAACTGATCGCAAAGAACCGTGATTTTAATGGTACTGTGAGACTGGTGTTCCAGCCTGCAGAAGAACCTGGAAAAGGTGCTCAGGCCATGATGGAAGATGGAATTTTAGAAAAATTTCCAATGGATGAATTTTATTCTCTTCACAACTGGCCAGGTGATCCAGAAGGCACATTCCATATGAGAACCGGTGGATTTATGGCAAGTGAGGACAATTTTGAGATCAAGATCCATGGTCATGGCGGACATGCGTCCTCTCCACATTTTACAGTTGACCCTATGGTGATCGCTGCGCAGATCATTCTGGGACTGCAAACCATTGTCTCCAGAAATGAAAATCCGGTAGATCCAACCGTAGTTTCCTGTACAGAAATCTTCTCAGACGGCGTACATAATACGATCCCTTCAAATATTACCATTTTAGGCGATACAAGAAGTACTACACCAGAGGCTCAGAAGATCATTGAACAGAGAATGCGGGAAATCTGCGAAAATACGTGCAGAGCTTACAATGCAGAGTGTGAATTTAAGTATACCCATGAATTCGTTCCACTTGTAAATAATGAAGCATGTGTAAAGAAGGCTACAGTGGCAGCTGCAAAAGTAGTAGGCAGCGAGAATGTAGACACAAACAGTAAACCGGTTATGGCTTCTGAAGATTTTGCAAGATTTATTGAGAAAGTGCCAGGCTGCTATGTATTTATCGGTGGCAAAAAGCCAGATCAGAAAGAAGTATACAGCTGCCATAATCCTCATTTTGATTATAATGACAACAACCTGGAAACCGGAGCATGGTATTTCTATGAAGTAGTGCGTACCTGTCTTCCAACAGACAAGTAATAAACGGTCGAGTAATAGGAGGAAAAGCAAATGCAGGAGTCTGTAAAAGCAGTGAAAAATAAGGAAGTAAGCAAAGATTATGGCCCGTCAGTATTGTTTGGAAAAGAACAGGCAGAGGCAGTACAGAAATATCATGCCAGTTTTCCGGGGTATCATGCAACAGATCTGAAAAAACTGGATCATCTGGCAGAATATCTGGGGGTAGATCGGGTATATGTGAAAGATGAGAGCAGCCGTTTTGGTTTAAATGCATTTAAAGGTCTGGGCGGAAGTTATTGTATTGGAAAATATATTGCAGAAAAAGCGGGAATACCGGAAAATGAACTGACCTTTGAAAAGTTAAAAAGTGATAAAGTAAAGGCAATTACCAAAGACTTAACCTTTGTTACAGCAACCGATGGAAATCATGGCAGAGGAATTGCATGGACCTGTCATGAACTGGGATTAAAAGCAGTGGTATATATGCCAAAGGGAAG
>CAVFER010000105.1:0-2438 GCA_963621525.1 bacterium
CTTCTCACATCTGTCTGATTGGACTATTTATGATACTGGCGCAGAAGGTGAGCATGCTTTCAATTTTGAGGACAGAAAAGTCAGCTATGACAAATATCAGGAACTTTTGGCAGAACAGGTGCCATTCTGCTTCCTGTATTTCCAGAATAATCTGTTTGCGTATAACAACAGGATCGGAAATGTAAAAGATAATCAGGACTATTCTCAGTTAAATAGAGACGTATGGAACTGGACTATCGAAAAGTAGTAAGATTTATAGTGATATGAGCATTGCCCGCCACCTTGTGTGGCGGTGCAGATTGGAGCAGAAAAACTGCTCCGGTCTGCAGCACCACAGAAGAAGGGAAATGCGTTAAAAAAGACTTTCAGGGACAGCGGAATGGAGGATAAACATGGAACCTTTATTAGAAGTGAGAAATCTGAAAACCAGCTTTAAAATTGGCAAGAAATGGGTTCCTGCCGTAGAACAGGTATGCTTTCATGTAGATTTGGGAGAAACACTGGGTATCGTAGGCGAATCTGGCTGTGGTAAGAGTGTAACTTCCATGTCGGTCATGAGACTTTTGCCAAAGGCGACTACGAAGATAGAGGCAGATGAGATCCTTCTAAATGGGAAGAACATTGCGGCTTATTCTGATAAAGAAATGGCTCAGGTACGAGGCAAAAAAATTGGAATGATCTTTCAGGATTCCATGACATCTTTAAATCCAGTAAAGACTGTTGGAAAACAGTTAGATGAGGCATTCATTGTACATCATAGCTGCGATAAAGGGGAAGCAAAGAACAGAAGTATTGAAATGCTTACAAAAGTAGGTATTCCTTCTCCGGAAAAGAGATATGGCGAGTATCCACATCAGCTTTCCGGTGGTATGCGTCAGCGTGTAATGATCGCTATGGCGTTGGCACAGAATCCTTCTCTTATTATTGCAGATGAGCCCACCACTGCTCTGGATGTTACCATTCAAGCTCAGATCATGGAGCTGATGAAAGAAATGAAGGAAAAAACCGGAGTTTCCATTATGCTGATCACTCACGATATGGGTGTTGTGGCAGAGATGGCCGATAAGATTATGGTCATGTATGCAGGTATGGTTATTGAGTACGCAACTGCAAGAGAAATATTCAAGGATCCGAAGCATCCTTATACAAAAGGACTTCTGGCATCTATTCCACGAAAAGATAAGGATATTGACAGGCTTTACACTATTGAGGGAACCGTTCCTTCCCTTACTTCTATGCCAAAGGGATGTCGTTTCTGCGACCGTTGTACCTGTGCAATGGAAAAATGCCGAAATGAACAGCCACCAATGTATCAGTTTGGCGAAAGAAGCGTAAGGTGCTTCCTGTATGAAGATAAAGGTGGTGTAAGCAATGAAAGATAACGTGATCTTGGAAGTAAAAAATGTAGAGAAATTTTTCTATGGAAATAAAAAATTGTTTCAGAAAGACAGACCTGTTGTAAAGGCTGTTAATGATGTTTCTTTTA
Source organism: bacterium (assembly GCA_963621525.1). GTDB lineage: Bacteria > Bacillota > Clostridia > Lachnospirales > Lachnospiraceae > Enterocloster. The sequence continues at coordinate 1,487 of CAVFER010000105.1, forward strand.
CCATCAATGAAGGTGAGACCTTTGGTATTGTAGGCGAGTCCGGATGTGGGAAATCGACTTTGGGAAGAACGGTCATCCGCCTTTTAAATCCAACCAGCGGACAGGTTATCTATAAGGGAACGGACTTGGCTACACTTTCCAGTGAAGAAATGCGTAAGCTGCGCCAGGAGATTCAGATCATTTTCCAGGATCCTTATGCGTCCTTAAATCCAAGAATGACAGTACGGGAGCTGATCCAGGCACCTCTTGATGTATATTCTCATGAGTCAGAAGCAGAAAAACTGGCAAAAGTAAAGAATATCATGGAGAAAGTAGGTCTTCGTGAAGAATACATGAGTAAATATCCTCATGAGTTCTCCGGTGGACAAAGACAGAGAATCGTTATTGCAAGAGCTTTGATCCTGGAACCGAAGTTCATTTTCTGCGATGAGCCGGTATCTGCACTGGACGTATCTGTACGTGCCCAGGTATTGAACCTGATGAAAGATCTTCAGAAGGAATTCAACCTAACCTATATGTTCATTTCTCATGATCTGAGTGTGGTACGTTTCCTGTGTGACCGCATCGGCGTTATGTATCTGGGACGTATGGTTGAGATTGCAGACAGACAGGAATTATATAACAATCCGTTGCATCCGTATACAAAGGCTTTGCTTTCTGCAATCCCGGTACCGGATGTAGATGTAAAACATGAGCCGATGCTGTTAGAGGGCGATATCCCAAGTCCGTATAACCCGCCAAAGGGATGTCTGTTCCACACAAGATGTAAATGTGCAAAGGAATGCTGCAAGACAGAAGTGCCACAGATGCGCCAGATAGGAGAAAATCATTGTGTAGCATGCCATTTATATGATAATGTAGAAGAAAAATAATGGATCGTCAGAAAGGGAAAAGCTATGGAAAAAGAATGGATTGAAAAACATATTGATGAAATGGTTCAGGATATATGTAA
>CAVFER010000105.1:2483-3967 GCA_963621525.1 bacterium
AAACTTTCAGAGATCCCAAGCATAAGCGTAGAAACCGGAGATCCACAGATGCCTTTTGGACAGGCGTGTTTAGATGCTCTTCATGAAGTGTTAGACTTGGGAAAGTCTATGGGGTTTGAACCTTTTAACCATGAAAACTATTGTGGAACCATTCTGTGGAAAGGAGAAAGTGACACAGAGATTGGTCTCTTCGGTCATGCAGATGTAGTACCAGCAGGAAATGGCTGGACCTGTTGCGAGCCTTTTAAACCAGTTGTAAAGGACGGACTTCTTATCGGAAGAGGAGTCAGCGACAACAAAGGTTCTTTTATGACAGCTCTGTATGCATTAAAGTATTTAAAAGAACAGGGATATAAGCCAAAACATAGCTTTCGCTTCTATTTTGGCTGCAATGAAGAAAAAGGAATGAAGGATCTGGAGTATTATACCGAGCATTATAAAGAACCGGTATTTTCCATTGTTCCAGATGTTAAGTTTCCTGTATGCAACGGTGAAAAGGGCATTCTGGAATTTGACGCAGAGCGTCCTGTAAAGAGCGGTAAATTAGTGAGCTTTGAGTCAGGCATCATGTCCAACCAAGTACCGGCAGAAGCATATGCAGTCCTTGCTTTAACTGAAGATGAGACCGCAAAGGTAAAAGAATTAGTAGAAGCAGCTGCAGGTACAGTTGAAAAGCAGGCTGATGGCAGTGTGAAAGTATATGTACGCGGTATTCCGGCGCATGCAGCTTTCCCGGAAGGTTCTGAGAGCGCGGAAGTAAAGCTGGCAGGACTTCTGAGCAGATCCGGTGTGCTAGATGAAGATGCAAAGGAACTGCTGAAAGCTATCTACGACATGTTTGGAGATTATTACGGCGCAGGACTGAATGTTCCACTTGAGGATGAAGGTTCCGGCAAGCTGACCCATGTAGGCGGTATGTGCAGGCTGGAGAATGGTATCTTCTGGCAGAATGTAAACATCCGCTATAATGTAACAGCTGTTTATGAAGTGATGATGGAAAATATCAGCAAGTGCTTAAAAGAGCATGGCTTTGAGCTGACTAAGTCACACAACTCTTCTCCATGCTTTACAGATCCAAAATCTAAGGAAGTGCAGGCACTGATGGAAGTCTGCTGTCGCAATTTGGGAATGGAATTAGAGCCTTATGTAATGGGTGGCGGTACTTATTCCAGAAAGTTAAAACATGCCGTTGGTTTTGGACCTGGTATCCCGGGAAAAGAGAAGCGTTTTGGCGCAGAAAGAGGCGGCGCTCATCAGGCAGATGAATATATAGAGATCGAGCATTTAAAGAAAGCTTTTGTAATCTATGTAGAAGCTATCAAAAAGCTAGATGAAGTGGTAGATTAATCATTAACTGGTCATGCATGCAAACGCATGAACAGTAACGATTAAGCTGCTAAATCAGGATATATTTTTCTCAAAACTTGACAAAATAAGTTTTCCGTGGAAAATAGGACATTGGATGCAAATGCATCACTAAATCA
>CAVFER010000106.1:0-3574 GCA_963621525.1 bacterium
GGCCTGTTTTTCGTGAGTATGGTAGCGCTGGTTGGTGTTGGTATACTCGTATTTGAAAAAAAACGGGGATTTTTTGACAGCGTTTCTATTGGATCCGGCGAGAAAATGGTTTCCAAGAAAGAACTGGTTTCATGGAAAGAATCTGGTTCAAAGACAGAATGCTGGAAACTTCCAGGACTGTTTTTCGGGACTGTCATGTGCCTTGGCATTTTGTATATGCTGATTCTGGTACCTCTGTCAGCGCCGGACGAAGTCAGCCACTATATCAGTGCTTATGAGCTTTCCAACCGCTTTTTAGGACTGCCGGGAACGGATGAAGACGGCTATATCTATATCCGGGCAGAAGATGACTGGCTGGAGGATGTGAACCAGGAGTTTCGGGACTGGAAAGAGAAAAGTGAGCAGGAATCTTTAAACGGGGAAAATGGAGAGATTGAGGCCGGAAAGCCCATTATCCTGGGACAGACCTTAAAAGAAGAGACTTATGCGGCGATCCATAACGGGGGCGCGGTTAGTGATCAGAGCACAGAACCGTCTGTGGACGGTGAAAGTGCAGAAGGCAGTGCGGGAACGGACCGTGGTACAGGTGTAGGAGACAGCGCAGGCACAGACAGCAGTGGCAAAACAGCCGGCCTGCGCGTTTCCCGCCAGCCATCCGTTCGTACTACACCTCTGGCCTATGTGCCTCAGGCACTGGGATTTACTCTGGCAAGAGTACTTGGACTTAACAGCATCGCCCTTTTATATCTGGGACGTTTTTTTAATCTGCTGCTTTTTGCGGCAGTTGGAACGTGGACTATAAAACGGTTGCCTTTCGGAAAAAATGTATTTTTCGGTGTATCCATTTTACCAATGAGCCTTCATTTGGCTGCGTCTTTATCCTATGATGTGGTAATACTGGCATTTACCGGCTATTTTACAGCCGTGTGCCTGGATCTGGCTTATAAGGAGGAAACCGTGAAGGTGAAAGATGTAGTCGCTCTGGCTGTGGTCATGGCAGTTATGGGCCCCTGCAAAATGGTATATGGTGCCATTGCAGGCTTCTGTCTGTTGATCCCGATGAAGAAATTTGGAAACTGGAGGAAATGGGCTATTTCTGCGGCAGCGGTTCTTGGGAGCTTTTTAGCGGCTATGGCAGTGGTAAATCTAAGGATCGTTGCTATGTATACACAGGAAAGTGACAGCTATGTTGCCTGGGCCGAAGAAGCAGGATATTCTTTTGCAGAGCTGATCCACCGGCCAGTCCGGGTACTGCAGCTTTTCTATAATACAGTTGCATGGCAGGGAGAAAACCTGTATTCGGGAATGTTAGGTGAGTCTTTTGGCAATCGGGATGCTGTGTTAAATACCCCCTATGTGGTCATTTTGTTACTTACCGCATGTCTGGTGATTCTGGCACTTAAAAAGCCGGGAGAAGAGATTTTTATAAAAGTAAAGGATAGATTATGGATCTGGTTTATCTGTCTGGTGCTCTTCGCAGCATTGCTGTTTTCCATGCTTCTTGCATGGACGCCGAAAAGCTCAAATATGGTCCAGGGAGTCCAGGGAAGATACATGCTTCCACTGCTTCCTGTTTTGCTGCTCACCCTTAAAAATCAGAAGGTGGTACGCACTGGAACGGATGACCGGCTGGTACTGTATACTATGATCGCTGCAGATGTGTATGTGATCCTGCGAATTTTTGCAGTGATATGCCTGCGGCTGTAGGGATTTTTGTGCTGCATGGCAGATATGCTCTGAACATGCTGCCTGTACGGGGATAAATAGTTGCAGACTTGTTGATAACGTGGTAAAATTTCCAGATGAATGTGGAAAACTTATAATCGATAATTTATAGTCGATAAACAAAAAAATTAAAGTCAGAAGAAAAATAAAGGAGAATCATTATGGGAAAGATTAAAGTAACTACCTGTGATATTGAAGGACTTTATGTGATCGAGCCTACTGTATTTAAAGATGAAAGAGGCTACTTCATGGAAACTTATAACCAGAACGATTTCAAGGAAGCCGGTCTGAACATGACTTTCGTTCAGGATAACCAGTCCATGTCTGTAAAGGGAGTTTTAAGAGGACTTCATTTCCAGAAGCAGTATCCTCAGGGCAAGCTGGTACGCGCAGTTCGCGGAACTGTATTTGACGTAGCAGTAGACCTGCGTTCTGATTCCAAGACATATGGAAAGTGGTTTGGTGTAACCTTATCTGCTGAGAACAAAAAGCAGTTCTATATTCCAGAAGGATTTGCACATGGCTTCTTAGTATTATCTGATGAGGCTGAGTTTGCCTATAAGTGTACGGATTTCTATCATCCGGGCGATGAGGGCGGTCTGTTATGGAGCGATCCTGAAATCGGTGTAGACTGGCCGATCGAACCGGGTATGGAGCTGATCATCTCTGACAAGGACAAGAAGTGGAGCGGTTTAAAGGATACTTTTAAGTTCTAAGGCAGTTCTGTCAGGAAAAAAGTGTAAGGAAACGAATTTATGAATTATGCGTTGTCTCTTTTAAAAGAGATCATAAAAAAAAGAAAACTGATATGGGATCTGGGAAAAGCGGATTTTCGAAAGCGTTTTGTAGGCTCCTATTTCGGTATTGTGTGGATGTTCATCCAGCCCATTGTTACCATCGTGATCTATGCAGTCATCTTTGGTATCGGTTTTAAATCCCCGCCGCCTGTTCCGGGAGTCAGCTATGTGATCTGGCTGGTTCCGGGTATTATTCCCTGGTTTTTCTTTGGAGAAGCATTAAACGGGATCACGGGCTGTCTGCAGGAATACAGTTATCTGGTGAAAAAGGTAGTCTTTAAAGTAGAGATACTGCCTATGATCAAGCTGATCTCCTGTCTGCTGGTACATGGATTTTTCGTTCTCGTTATGATGATCATGTATCTGACCGCAGGAAGAATGCCTATGATTTCCTGGATCCAGGTAATCTACTACAGCTTTGCGGCATCTATGCTGGCGCTGGGACTGGGATATTTTACATCCTCTGTGAATGTATTTTTTAAGGATATGTCCCAGATCGTAGGGATCTGCCTTCAGTTTGGTATCTGGATGGCCCCGATCATGTACCATGAGTCCATGTTTACCAATCGTTTACCATGGATTGAACCATTATTTAAAATCAATCCATTTTATTACATTGTAACCGGTTATAAGGACAGTATGATCACAGGCAACTGGTTCTGGGAAAGACCGAAACTGACCATTTATTACTGGGTCTTCACTCTTTTAGTATTTGGAGTGGGACTTAAGATGTTTAAGAAGCTGCGGCCTCATTTTTCAGATGTGCTGTAGATTTAGGCTGTAAATGGACAAAATGCCTGGGTGACAGGCAGATAAAAAAAGATGACATACCCTCAGTACAAAATGGAAAAATGTTCGTTTTGTGCCGGGGGTATTTTTGAAGGACAGGAATGAGGTGACAAGGTGGTAAGCAGGATCGAGGTTGGCTGGCGTCAGGGAGAAAAAGAAGGAACGATCCCGGTAGATGTGGTATATTCCAGACGGCGGACCATTGGGCTGGAAGTGCAGGCAGATGGAAAAGTGCTGATTCGTGCGCCAAAAGGGATCACCAA
>CAVFER010000107.1:0-546 GCA_963621525.1 bacterium
TCTGCCTTACAAGCAGAGGGTCACAGGTTCGAGCCCTGTAGGCCCCATCCATTAACTAAATATGGCGGAATAGCTCAGTTGGCTAGAGCACACGGTTCATACCCGTGGTGTCGAGAGTTCGAATCTCCCTTCCGCTACTTTGCATGGGGTCTTAGCTCAGCTGGGAGAGCATCTGCCTTACAAGCAGAGGGTCACAGGTTCGAGCCCTGTAGGCCCCATCAATTTTGCCGACTTGGCTCAATGGCAGAGCAGCTGATTTGTAATCAGCAGGTTGTTGGTTCGACTCCGACAGTCGGCTCTATATCTTTAATGCGAAAGCATTATTGATATTAATTTAATAACTGGGTGGATTCCCGAGTGGCCAAAGGGGACAGACTGTAAATCTGCTGGCACTGCCTTCGAAGGTTCGAATCCTTCTCCGCCCATTTTGATGTATAATTTACATCTGATTAACATAATATATATAGTGAATGCCGCGGGGTAGAGCAGCTCGGAAGCTCGTCGGGCTCATAACCCGAAGGTCACAGGTTCAAATCCTGTCCCCGC
>CAVFER010000107.1:556-3548 GCA_963621525.1 bacterium
AGCATCTGCCTTACAAGCAGAGGGTCACAGGTTCGAGCCCTGTAGGCCCCATTTGTTATATGCGGGTGTGGTGGAATAGGCAGACACAAGGGACTTAAAATCCCTCGGACTTATCATCCGTGCCGGTTCAAGTCCGGCCACCCGCATTTTAAATGAAAACCGATCTCTTGATCATAAGGGAGCGGTTTTTTCTAAATTATGCGGGTATGGCGGAATTGGCAGACGCGCCAGATTTAGGTTCTGGTTCGAGAGAGTGCAGGTTCAAGTCCTGTTACCCGCAGGGTAAAAAGGCAGCTGTAAGTGGTGATAAAGCCAGTTACAGTTGTTTTTTTATGTCTCAATTTTTGTCAAAATAGTGCTTTACATTCCAAGAATTTAGTGGGATAATAGCTGAGCGGTCGGCAGAGGCCAGATAATAAAACAGAACTATTCTATAAGATGTCCTAATAAACAAATTGTTAAAATAACGGGAAATAGTTACCGTTGTCTGAATTCTTTTATTTTCTATTTTTCCCTTTTCAAGAATTGATTTTTGTAGTAGTATAGTACTTGGCACTAGATATAGTGAGTGCGGTTCGAAAAACAACAATATTTTGTGCATGAGTGAGGGATAGTAATGAATGTTGAAGTAAGAACGAATGTAATTAAGCGAAATGGTGAAGAGGTCCATTTTAATTCTCAGAAGATCATAAATGCAGTGCATAAGGCGAACGAAGAGGTGGACAGGCTGCATCAGATGAACGACTTTCAGATCAGAGCGATTGCAGACAGCATCGCTGATAAGGTTCAAGAGTCAACTCATGCTGTAAATGTAGAAGATATTCAGGATATGGTGGAAACCAGCATCATGGCCATGAGAGGATATGAGGTAGCGCAGAAATATGTACGTTACCGCTACAAAAGGGAATTGACCCGCAAGTCAAATACAACAGACAATGGGATATTATCCCTTCTTGACAATATCAATGAGGAGGTAAATCAGGAAAACTCCAATAAAAATCCGGTGATTAACTCTACTCAGCGTGATTATATGGCCGGTGAGGTGAGCAAGGATCTTTCTCGCCGTGTGCTTCTTCCTGAGAAGATCGTAAGAGCTCATGAGGAAGGTATTATCCATTTCCATGATACAGATTACTTTGCTCAGAGAGAGCATAACTGCGATCTGATCAATCTGGAAGATATGCTCCAGAATGGCACTGTTATAAGCGAAACATTGATTGAGAAGCCTCACAGCTTCTTTACTGCATGTAATGTAACCACTCAGATTGTTGCCCAGGTTGCCAGCAATCAGTATGGCGGACAGTCCTTTACGTTGGCGCATCTGGCTCCATTTGTGGATATCAGCAGAAAGAAGATCCGCAAAAATGTGATCGAAGAGAGAAAAGAATGCGGCGAGCCTATGGATGAGGTAATCATTGACAAGGTAACAGAGCGCAGACTGAGAGAGGAAGTAAAGAGCGGTATCCAAACCATACAGTACCAGCTGATCACATTGATGACCTGTAATGGACAGGCGCCGTTTGTAACTGTATTTATGTATCTGGATGAGGTACCGGAAGGCCAGACACGTAAAGATCTTGCTATGATCATCGAAGAGGTTATGGTACAGCGTATGCAAGGCGTAAAGAATGAAAAGGGTGTATGGATCACACCAGCATTCCCAAAGCTGATTTACGTGCTGGATGAGGACAATATTTCCGAGGATGCCCCATATTGGTATCTGACAGAATTAGCTGCTAAATGTACTGCGAAGCGTATGGTACCGGATTACATTTCCGCGAAGATCATGAAGGAATTAAAGCAGGGGGATGTTTATCCGTGTATGGGATGCCGTTCCTTCCTGACAGTAGAAGATTCCCAGAGAAATGCAGACGGCAGCCATAAATATTATGGCCGTTTTAATCAGGGCGTTGTTACTATTAACCTGGTAGACGTAGCATGTTCTTCTGAGGGCGATATGGACCGCTTCTGGGAGATTTTAGACGAACGCCTGGAATTGTGCCATGAAGCTCTCAGATGCCGCCATGAGCGTCTTTTAGGCACAATCTCAGACGTTGCACCGATTCTGTGGCAGAATGGTGCTCTGGCAAGACTAAAAAAGGGCGAAAAGATCGACAAGCTTCTGTTTAACGGATACTCTACCATTTCACTGGGATATGCAGGACTGTATGAAATGTGCATGAGAATGCTTGGAAAATCCCATACAGATCCGGAGGCACGTCCGTTTGCGTTAACAGTAATGCAGCGGTTAAATGATAAGTGTAAAGAGTGGAAAGAGGCTGAAAACATTAGCTATTCCGTATATGGAACTCCTATGGAGTCCACTACTTATAAGTTTGCGAAATGTTTGCAGAAGCGTTTTGGCATTATACCGGGAGTAACAGACAGGAATTATATCACCAACAGCTACCATGTGCATGTATCTGAGAAGATTGATGCTTTCAGTAAGCTGAAATTTGAGTCCGATTTCCAGAAGTTATCACCAGGCGGCGCTGTAAGCTACGTGGAAGTTCCAAATATGCAAAATAACATTCCGGCAGTGCTTTCTGTTATGAAGTTTATTTATAACAATATCATGTACGCAGAGTTGAATACAAAGAGTGATTACTGCGAATGCTGTGGTTATGATGGCGAAATGGTCATTAAAGATGATGAGTCCGGTAAACTGATTTGGGAGTGCCCAAATTGCGGAAACAAAGATCAGAATAAGATGTTCGTAGCAAGAAGAACCTGCGGATATATTGGAACCCAGTTCTGGAACCAGGGAAGGACCCAGGAAATCCGGGACAGAGTATTGCATCTGTAAAAATTAAAAATGGACATTATTCCGAAAAAATTTCCGGGAAAAATGGATAAAACGTGAACGATAGTCCACTTGAAATTAAGAAGAAGTCTCAGAGTAAGATTTGAGGCTTCTTTTTCTGATACTTTCTAACACTAGTGTACTGGCATATTGATAATTGAACTTATATATAACTTGCGCTATACTGTA
>CAVFER010000108.1:0-3529 GCA_963621525.1 bacterium
CATTTTCCAGGCATTTCATATGGGTTAAATAGCTCTGTCCAAAGGTCATAAAGAAGCGGATCCGCTTTACTCCCGGGATATTTTTTGCAAGAGACTCGATCTCTTCGTGATGAAGAAGATACATATCCTTCTTTCCAACTTCCGGGAAGTCATATTCTCTCTTGATCTCCATTGGTTCTGTTTCTACCCAGTGGCCGTTCTCCCAGTAGGAGCCGTTGGCAGATACTTCACGTAAATTGATCTCCGGGTTAAAGTTGGTAGCAAATGGATAGCCATGATCTCCGCCATTGCAGTCTAAAATATCAATGGTATGGATTTCGTCAAAATAATGCTTTAATGCATAAGCAGAAAATACGCTGGTAACACCTGGATCAAAACCGCTTCCTAACAGGGCGGTAAGACCAGCCTCTTTAAAGCGGTCGTTCAGATCCCACTGCCAGGAATAATCAAAATATGCGGTAAATCCTTTTTCCTTGCAACGTTTTTCGTAGATGGCTCTCCACTGTGGATCATCTGTATTTTCAGCCTCATAATTAGCTGTATCAATGTAATCCACACCTGTGCGCAGGCATGCTTCCATAATAGTAAGGTCCTGATAAGGAAGAGCCACGTTTAATACTGCATCCGGCTTATAGGAGCGGATCAGTGCCTCAAGTTCTTCTACTTTGTCTGCATCCAACTGGGCGGTAGTGATCACTGTATCTGTTTTTCCTTCTAACTGTGCCTTTAAGGCATCACACTTTGATTTTGTGCGGCTTGCGATCATAAGTTCTGTAAATACACCGCTGTTCTGGCAGCACTTATGTACTGCTACGGAAGCTACGCCTCCACATCCGATCACCATTAATCTGCTCATTTGTTATTTTCCTCCTCTTCTAACAGGTCCTCCACATATTTTGGCAGCATGAACGCGCCGGTATGGAGATTGGTTGTATAGTACCATGTAGGTATATGAAGCTCATTCCATTTTTCCGCCTGAAGATCATTTAACGGATGATACTTCTTTGACGCAAATCCGAACAGCCAGTAGCCGGACGGACAGGTTGGAATGTGGGCCTGATACACACGGCTTACAGGGAAAGAACGGTATACTTTCCTGTGCATGCTGCGGCAGGCAGCTTCATCTTCATCATAAAATGGGCTTCCGTGCTGATATACCATGATCCCGTCTTCCCGCAGCGCATTGTAGCAGCTGCCGTAAAACTCCTTTGTAAACAGACCTTCTGTATGTCCAAATGGATCTGTAGAGTCATTGATGATCAGGTCATAACAGCCTTTCTTTCCACGAAGGAAACGCAGTCCGTCGTCATAATATACATGGACCTGCTCTTCGTCTAATCCACAGGCTACCTCCGGAAAGATCTCCCTGCATACATCTACAAACATTTTGTCCGTTTCTACTACATCAATGGACCGGATCCCCGGATACTGGATCAGCTCCTTTGCCACACCGCCGTCTCCGCCGCCGATGATCAGCACGTTTTTCACGTTAGGGTGGACAGCCATAGGCACATGAGTCACCATTTCATCATAGATAAATTCATCTTTTTCGGAGAAAACGATCTCTCCATCCAGGGCTACAAATTTTCCAAACTCAGCAGACTCGAATACATCGATCCGCTGATACTCACTTTCACCGGAAAACAGCTGACGATCCACACGGACAGAAAGCTTTACATTTTCCGTATGAAACTCCGAATACCAAAGTTCCATTTTCTTCCTCCTGATGTTCTCCCGCAGCGGGGGCAATTTATACTAAAACCATCAGCCGTTCGATCTTCGGGTCTTCTGTTCCCTGCATGGAACATCCCTTTTCCTTTGCATAAAGAATGTACTCCACGATCTCCCGAGTGATCACTTCCCCCGGCGCTAAGATTGGGATACCCGGCGGATAACACATAACAAATTCGCCGCTGATCTTTCCTGCCGTCTGCTCAATAGGGAGAGAGACCTTTTGGGCATAAAAAGCTTTCTGCGGGGAACATTCTACCTTCGGGGATATGTATTCCCCGGTAAGCATACCCGTCTTATCTTTCCTGTAAAGCCGTTCAATATCTGCCAAAGCTCCCACAAGGCGCTCAATATCCTGAATGCGGTCACCAATGGAAATGTAGGCCAGAATGTTACAGATATCTCCAAATTCGATCTGGATATCATACTCATCCCTTAACAGGTCGTAAACCTCAATGCCAGCCAGTCCAATCCCCAGTGTATACACGGAAAGCTTAGTCACATCAAAGTCATAAACACTGGTGCCATTGACCAGGTCTTTTCCATAGGCATAATAACCGCCAATGGAATTGATTTCATTTCTGGCATATTCTGCCATCTGGATCACCTTTGCGAAGGACTCTTCTCCACGAAGTGCCAGATTTCTTCTGGAAATATCCAGACTGGAAAGAAGAAGATAGGAAGCGCTGGTGGTTTGCGTCAGGTTGATGATCTGACGCACATAGTCCTGATTCATGCCCTTGTTTAAAAGAAGCATGGAGCTTTGTGTCAGGCTTCCTCCGGATTTGTGCATGGAAACAGCCGCCATATCTGCACCGGCTGCCATTGCATTTACAGGAAGTCCTTTTCCAAAGTACAAATGGGTTCCATGAGCTTCATCTGCCAGCACCTTCATGCCTTTTTCATGGGCCAATTTTACGATTCCCCGCAGATCAGAGCATATTCCGTAGTAGGTAGGATTATTTACCAGAACTGCCACTGCATCCGGATTTTCCTCAATGGCTTTTTCCACCTTCCCTATATCCATTCCAAGAGAAATGCCTAAATCTCCATTTACTTCCGGGTTTACATAAACCGGAACTGCCCCGCAAAGCACCAGGGCATTAATAGCACTTTTATGTACATTTCTTGGCAGAATGATCTTATCACCTGCTTTACAAACAGAAAGGATCATTCCCTGAACAGCTGAAGTAGTTCCTCCTACCATAAGAAATGCATGGCTGGCACCAAAGGCCTCTGCTGCCAGTTCCTCTGCTTCCCGGATCACAGACACCGGGTGACAGAGATTGTCTAATGGTTTCATGGAATTTACATCCAGGCCCACACATTTTTCTCCTAAAAGAGCAGCTAACTCCGGGTTTCCTCTTCCTCTTTTGTGCCCCGGTACATCAAAGGGCACTACCCGTTTCTTTCGGAAACGTTCCAACGCCTCATAAATAGGCGCCCGTTTTTGTGCTTCCAGGTTCATTTTCCCGCCTCCTCATACAGGCCGTCCCTTACATTTATAAAAAAATCCATAAAAAAACAGGTGACGGCATATTCCATCACCTGCTGTATCTGTTTTGTCTTTAAATGTCTCTGTCTTTTTGACAGGCAGAAAAAAAGTGACTCTTCCTCCCAGTTTTCTGCTCTGCTTATGCCAGAAGCTCTTATTGACCGTTTCACAAGTGACGTGCCTTTTTGCACTGATAAAATACGCATCTGCGTATCGACTCATAAAATTTGGGCTCCTAACCCAATCAATAATGTGGTTTCCCACTTTCGGCTTCTGACCCGCCTGTCCGTCTGGGCTTAACTC
>CAVFER010000109.1:0-3494 GCA_963621525.1 bacterium
TCCGGACAGCGGCGACAGATATTACTCTACTGCATTATTCACTGAGGCATAATTCTGGTGCATTTGTGGAATGTATGCTTACATCACCTGCGCTTGCGCAGGTGATGATTCTCTTACCCAATCAGACCCGTTCCCGCGTATGCTGTAAAAAGTATACGCCTGGACGGGTATTTTTTATGGATCATTTTTTATATTGAATAAATCCCGCCCCTCAGATATACTAATACAGGAAATGTCCCCTCGGAGTCTTTGTGGCCGAGAGAACATTAGACACACAGGAGGTTATAACCCAAATGGATACGGATTATCTGATTAAAAAACCGCCCTTACAGGCGTTATTTTTATTTTCACTGCCTATGATCATAGGAAACCTGTTCCAGCAGACCTATACTATGGTAGACTCAGCCATTGTAGGCCGTTATGTCAGTGAACTGGCACTGGCAGCAGTGGGGGCTTCCTATGCACTGACCAACATTTTTATCTGCATAGCCATTGGCGGCGGTATCGGCGCATCGGTGATTGTAAGCCGGTATTTTGGAGCAAAGGAATATGGAAGAATGAAAACAGCGGTATTTACAGCGCTGTTGTCCTTTCTTGGCATCAGCGTAGTCCTTGGCGCGGCAGGTCTGGTCCTTGGAAAACAGATTATGATCTGGTTAAATACTCCGACAGATTGCCTGGATATGGCGGTACAGTATCTGAGAATCTATTTTTTAGGGCTGCCATTCCTTTTTATGTACAATGTACTTTCCGCTATGTTCAACGCCTTGGGAAAATCCAGGATCCCTCTGTATTTCCTGATCTTTTCTTCTATATTTAATGTGGCCCTTGATCTTATCATGGTCACGAAAATGGATATGGGCGTAGCCGGTGTTGCATGGGCTACACTGATTGCACAGGGAATTTCTGCTGTCCTTTCATTTATCGTTCTTCTTAATAATTTAAAAGCACTGGAAGGAAAACAGAAGACATTATTTGATACAAGGGAACTGGCAGAAATGACTCGTATTGCCATTCCATCCATTCTCCAGCAGTCTACTGTATCCATTGGTATGATGCTGGTACAGTCTGTAGTAAATGGCTTTGGCTCCGAGGCGTTGGCCGGTTTCTCCGCAGCCATGCGTATTGAGTCCATCTGTGTTGTGCCAATGTCCGCCATCGGAAATGCCGTTTCTTCTTATACAGCACAGAATATCGGAGCACAGCAGAAAGACCGTGTCGTTCAGGGACTTCATGCAGCCGGTAAAATGGTCATTGTCTGCGCAGTGATCATCTGCTTCTTCCTGGAGATATCCAGCCGGGGCATGATCGATATGTTCCTTGGAAATGAAGGAACCGATATTGCATTTTCCACAGGAATCGGCTATCTTACCTTTATGGGCTGGTTTTTCTGCTTTATTGGTTTTAAAATGGCAGTGGATGGCCTGCTGCGCGGTGCCGGAGACATGAAAATGTTCACAGTTGCAAACCTGGTAAACTTAGGCATCCGCGTAGTCATTGCCATCACCTGTGCACCCAGATTCGGCATTGCCATGGTATGGTATGCAGTTCCCATCGGCTGGTTTGCAAACTGGGTCATTTCCTATGCAGAATACCGCACAGGAAAGTGGAAGACATTGTAAAACCCCATTAACGAAGATCCCGCCTGCAAAAGCAGGCAGTAGAGCGCGTTGGCGCGCATGATATTAGAAAGAGGTACAACATGGAACGTTACCTGAAATTCAGAAAAGAATACCCTCGTTTCTTCTACAGAGGTTATGGGATAGAAGAAACATTAAACGAATTAAAGATCACATACACCTTTGAAATAGAAGGCCTTTCAGAATTTACTCCCACCTGGACATTTCCAAAAAATGGAAATTCCCAGGTAAAATGGAGTGAAGATCCATTAATGAAGAAAATGATCTTCTCCCTGGGTATGGTGGAGTTGGTCAGCTACTGGAAGATCACCTGCTCTCCCCAGGTAGTGATCGAAGCTGGCTCCTTAAACGAGGACCAGATCCTCTGGTGGAAAGACCTGTATTTTAATGGCCTTGGAGAATTTTTCTATGTAAATAAGATCACAGAAGCAGATCCGGAAGGCTTTATGGAAATAGTCTGCGAGCTGGGGGAAGAAGAAAAAGAGGCTCATGACTATTCAAAAAAGCAGGATACAAAAGACTCTGAGAAAGGCGTTTTAGTACCGGTAGGCGGCGGAAAAGACTCTGCTGTCACATTAGAACTGTTAAAGAGCGCAGATGTACCTGTTTTTGCCTATATCATCAATCCAAGAGGGGCTACCATCCATACCACCGAGTCTGCAGACCTGGACGCAGACCATGTGATCAGCGTACACCGTACACTGGATAAGCGTATGCTTCAGTTAAATAAAGAAGGTTTCTTAAACGGGCATACCCCATTCTCCGCTCTGGTGGCATTTTCCACTGTGATCGCGGCAAAAATGGCGGGTCTTTCCTATATTGCACTGTCAAATGAATCCAGCGCAAATGAAAGTACAGTCCAGGGAAGTACGGTAAATCACCAGTATTCCAAAAGCTTTAAGTTTGAGGAAGATTTCCACCGTTATCAGACGGACTATCTGCCGGGAAGCGCCTACTATTTTAGTATGCTGCGCCCGTTAAGCGAGTTCCAGATTGCAAAATATTTTGCAAAACAGAAGCAGTACCACGCCATCTTCAGAAGCTGCAATGCAGGAAGTAAAACCGACAGCTGGTGCGGTCATTGTCCAAAATGCCTATTTGTATACTTTATCCTTTCTCCATTCCTTTCCAGAGAAGAAGTAAGGGAGATCTTCGGAACCGACATGTTAGAAGATAAGACTATGCAGCCAACGATGGAACAGCTGATCGGCATCCGGGAAGAAAAACCCTTTGAGTGTGTGGGAAGCAGAGATGAGATCAACACAGCCCTTGTGCTGACCATTAACCGCCTGGAAAAAGACGGGGAAGAACTGCCCTATCTTTTAAAATATTATAAAACCACCAGTCTGTATGAAGAATACAAGGCAAAGGGAGATCATTTCTCCGGTTATTTTGATGAGCAGAATCTGGTTCCAACAGCCTGGGAGGAACTGGTACGTAAAAACTGCAAAACACAAGAGTGCAAAGAAGAGGCATAAAACTATGATGATCGAAAAAATAATCCCCTGGGTAAAGGGAAAAAAGGTACTGATACTGGGCTTTGGCCGTGAAGGAAAGTCTACCTGGAACGTATTAAAAAAACTGGACTGCTGCGCCCTTGTAGATGTGGCAGATATGGCACGTCCTAAGGAAAAGCCGAAAGGCATTGGCAACTGGATCGCAGGACCGGATTACCAGAAATGCTTAAATAACTATGATGTAGTATTTAAAAGCCCGGGTGTAGTCCTTGAAAAGCCAGTTAAGGAGTATACCAGTCAGATCTTATCCCAGACAGAGCTGTTTTTCCAGTGCTTCAGGGACCAGATCATCGGAATTACCGGAACCAAGGGAAAAAGTACCATTACCACTTTGATC
>CAVFER010000110.1:0-3421 GCA_963621525.1 bacterium
TGTTTATGATTTCCGCTGCGATCAAAATGGGATTGATGGCCAGAAATGGGGTGGAAGCATGGCCGCCTTTTCCATGGATGTGGATCTCAAAACAGTCGCTGGAAGCAAAAACAGGGCCGGTTTTCCAGTAAAGCTGTCCGGACTTTGTACCGTGCTGAATGATACCGCCTACGTGAAGGGCATAGATCCGATCTACATGAGGATTTTCCAGTACTCCGTCCTTTATCATAGATTTTGCGCCGGTTAAGCCTTCTTCGTCTGGCTGGAAGATCAGTTTCACAGTGCCCTGCAGTTTATATTCTATGCCCTTTAATATTTTCGCAGCACCGAGAAGAGCCGCTGCATGGGCATCATGGCCGCAGGCATGCATTTTGCCGTTAGTGGAAGCATAGTCCAGTTTGTTTTCTTCTTTTACATCCAGAGCGTCAATATCAGCTCTTAAACCGATCACAGGCGCTTTTCCCGTACCGATCAGAGCTGTGATCCCGGAATGGTTTTTGTAGGCTTTCCAGGAAATTCCCATCTGGTCCAGACAATTGCAGATATAAGCAGCTGTCTGAGGACAGTGAAGGCCGGATTCCGGGATCTGGTGCAGGTCGCGGCGCCATTTTATGATCTGTTCACTTAAATTTTCTGCCTGTTCTTTTATACTCATCATGTCCATACCTCCTGTTTTTACTTGAAAATGGGGATTTTAATGCCAAGAATACATTTATTATAAAAACAGAAATGATCACATTCTATCAATATCAGCACAAATTCTATCAGAAAACACAGTTTTGCCACAGTTTTATCACATTTACCTTCTATGATTGGTTGCTGCAAAGGAGAGTAAAGCGATGAAAAAAGAACTGATACTGACAGCAATCTTAGCGGCTGTGGCAGCAACTGGATGCAGTAACAGCCAGGCGCCTGTACAGACCCAGACACAGGCAGAAACAACAGAAAAAGCACAGGAAGCAGCACCGGAAATGCCCCCTGAGGATCAGAAAGGTGACAAGGGAGATAAGCCATTTTATGAAGGCATGGGAATGGCTCAGACACCGGATATTTCTGAACTTCTTACAGGAAGCATGGATCTGGCTGATTATAAAGATAAATGGGTCTACAATGAGGAATATGACTGCTACAGTCTGGAATACGTAGTTTACTGCGAAAATCCCGCTGACCCGGTAAAGGAATGCATGAATATTTATGTTCCAGCAGCATATATGAATGCAGACGGAACTATCAATGAAACTGGCGGGATAAACGGCTATACAGCCCAGAGTGCGCCTATTATCTATAAAAATGGTGTTGGCGGATATGCAGAGGCGGATGCTTCTAAGATCTCTGACAAAACAAAAGAATATCTGGAGCAGGGCTATGTTTTCGTATCACCTGCCAGCAGAGGCAAGGAGACACAGGCAGAGGACGGAAGCTATATTGGAAAATCTCCCGCTGGTCTGGTGGACTTAAAGGCAGGTGTGCGCTTTTTAAAGGCAAATGATGAGGTAATGGCCGGTGATGCCAATAAGATCATTTCCATTGGAACCAGCGCAGGGGGAGCCATGAGCGCTCTTTTAGGAATCACAGGGAACAGTGAAGACTACAGAGTTTATCTGGAAGAGATCGGCGCAGTCATGGATTCTACCGATGATGTGTATGCAGCCCAGGTCTACTGCCCCATCACAGATCTGGATCATGCAGATCTGGCTTATGAGTGGATGTATGCAGATCTTCCTGATTACAGTAATGATATGACTGGGGAAACAGGTACTGCCACGGAATTTGAACAGGCATTGTCAAAGGAGATGTCCTCTGCTTATGCAGCTTATATCAATGGTTTGGGACTGAAAGATCCAAAAACAGGAGAACCTCTGACTTTAAGTGATGATGGAAAGAGCGGCAGTTTTTATGATTACATGGTAAAAGAGACAGAAGATGCGGCTACCACTTATCTTACAAGGCTGAAAGACGGAAGTCTGTCTGTTTCCTATTCTCTGGATGATTATCTGAAGGGAAATTATACAACTTCAGGTAAGGGCCCGAAAGGAAGAGGAACAGAAGTTGCAGGAACCGATCTTTCCAGCTATTTAAAATGGGACGGAAAGACCGCAAAGATCACCGATTATGATATGTATCTTTCTACCTCTAATCCGAGAATGAAGAAAGTTATGGCCTTTGATAACCTGGAAATGACCGATAATTCTGCGGAAAATATGGAATTTGGAGATGAAGCCAACCGGTATAAGCATTTTGATCCATATATTGCAGATATTCTGGAAAATTTAAAGGCCCAGTTCCCGGATGAGTATGAGACATATATGGAAGCCTATGGCAGTGTTTCCGGTGATAAGGAAGTGACAGAAAGCAGAGAACTGTTAAATCCTATGAATTATATTGGAACGGAGAAACAGGCTGATACAGCAGACCATATCCGTATACGGGTAGGAACAGAGGATGGAAATACATCACTGTCTGTATCCGCAGTTATGGCTCTTGCACTGGAAGATAAGACAGATGCAGATGTAGACTATGCACTGGTATGGGCACAGCCACATGGAGATGCGGATTATGAGGGAGAACTGCTCTCCTGGATCGACAGCATCTGTAAGTAAATGTTTTTGCATATGAAAAAGTTTAATTTAGAATTTTAATCGAAAAGTCCGGATGGAAGCGGCTGCTTTCTGTCTGGACTTTTTTTTATATTGTGTTATATAATGGACAAAGTGACTGTTTTACAAAAGAAGGAATATTATTATGTATCATGATCTTACAAAGGGGAACATTTCCCGTTCCCTTCTTTTATTTGCTCTGCCCATGATGGCAGGAAACCTGCTTCAGCAGTTTTATAACATTGCAGACACTTTGATCGTAGGACGGGTGCTGGGAAGAGATGCGCTGGCGGCAGTTGGTTCTGCATACACGCTGATGACCTTTCTTACGTCTATTTTTCTGGGATTAAGCTTAGGTTCCGGGGCGCTGTTTTCTATTTACAAGGGCAGAGGGGATGAAAAAACATTAAAATCCTCTGTATTTCATGCCTTTGTGCTGATCATGGCAGTAACAGTCGTACTTAATGTTATGGTTTATCTGGGACTGAACGGTATTCTGGCATTTTTAAAAGTACCGGAAGAAGTATGGCAGGGAATGCGCCAGTATCTGCTGATCATCTTTGCAGGCCTGATCGCAACATCCCTTTATAACTTCTTTGCCTGTCTGCTGCGGGCCATGGGAAATTCTACTGTGCCGCTGGTGTTTTTAGCGGTTTCTACTGTTATCAACATTGTACTGGATCTGCTGTTTGTGGCAGTGTGGTCTATGGGGATCGGCGGTGCGGCACTGGCTACTATTATTGCACAGTATATTTCAGGGTTTGGCATCACCATCTTCGCCCTTCGCTGCTGTCCACAGGTGATCCCCAAAAAGAGTGAGCTTA
>CAVFER010000111.1:0-3329 GCA_963621525.1 bacterium
AGTATTTTGTGTAAACGTATTTGATTTCCTGCCGCGTGTTAATCAGGCAGCATCAAGCCTGTCCTCAAACATCTGCAGTATTTCAGCAGAAGCCACGTTGCATCCGTTCGGCATACTTAATGGTGACAGGTACCGGGCTGGGGCCTTGGTGGGATCTCTTTTCTTTTTGAGATACGCAATTAAGACAAACTCTTATATGTCTCGTAACTCTTCTTCTTATTGCCATTCACATCGATAAGACCAAAAGCATAGTGCTGACCAAGGAGCGCTTCGGCATCCTTCATTCTGTTAAGAAGGAACGCCTCTACATAAGGATTAGCCTTTGCAGCTTCGTAAGCTTCTTTAATACACTGCGCCTGGAGCTCCTGGTCCTCTCCGCCATGCGCCGGAGACTCAGATGTAAATCCCTGCTCAGAAAGGATGAGGTGTCTTACCTTTCCGGACGGTGAAAGCATTTCACTCTTCTGCATATAATCAGTAAGAATATGAAGATTCTTAAGGTTAATGATTGGCGTATCTGCACTTTCTTTAGCATACTGATCATCGGAAAATACAGGATCAGAAAATTCCTCAGGGTATGCATGCCAAGCAATGCCGTAATCCGTATCCTTAAGGTAGTTATTAAGTCTAGGCAACATATCCTTTACGGCATACTTATAGCCATCTACCTGACCGCAGTTCCAACGAAAATCAAACGGCATATACACATTTGCAAGGCTGTTTGAACCCTTGATCGTATCATACCATGTGCGGTATGCAGTCGCGTAATTTGCGCAATACGAATCAATATCCATTTGTCCAAGGTAATTCCATGCCTGTCCGTCATTCACTTCATTTCCGATAACCCAGTTGGATACACAATCCTTAAAAGCTGCAGTCACTTTCTTTGCGGCTTCTCTCGTAGCCTGAAGACCAGCTTCTGTTGATGTGTTAAATCCATAATAGTTAACTCCTTCAACCGGCGCGGAAACAGGTAAAAGATTGGAATTATAGCCGGATGCGTTCCAGTCATTCAGTACAATAAGCGTTACCGTGATTCCTGCTTTATCAAGCTTCGTGTAAAGCTCCTGACATGTGTAAAGTTGTCCAGTAAAAGCCCAGGAAAGCGGGAAGTTAAGTACGACCTGTGATGCATTCACATCTACAGCATCCTGAATCTGTAAATGCTCGTCGATAAGCACCCCTTTAATAGACTTAGGGGTCTGATAATGATCGGCGTATATCGGAACGATGAAAGACGAACAAAGCGCGGCGGAAAGTAATGCAACAGCAATACGATTAGATAATTTTTTCACTTTCGTTTCTCCTCGTTGTTAAATTTCGAACTTCTAACACATAGAAAGAGTTTTTTCTTGCTATTCTTGACGTTTCGCTGCAGGCTCCGTATAGTTCTCCTGCAACTAAAAATAGAGGAAGGCCTCACACTCTCGCAAAGTCTGTCCTTCCGCCGCACAAAAACCGCAGCACAGGACCTGAGCAGGATCTAGTCCTAATTATGGTTGCCTGTATCACTTGCATTCACTTAAGTATGATAAGGAAATATCTCTTTTTTGACAAGTCCATTCTTTAAAAAAGCATCAAACTATCAGGTTAATGGTGACAGGTACCGGGCTCCTGATAGACTTCGCTCTGTCCAAAGGCCATGTATCCTTCGCTGTCTGTAATGTTACTATAATCAGACCTATAACCGAGACACGCGATAAGGAATGCGGTAGTAAACTTCTGATCCGCTGCATGTACCGGGCTCGCATCTTCTCCTGTTACGGCATTAACAAGACTTCCGTCTCCACTGAATTTAAGTATGCCCTTAGAGAAACCGTTGTTAAATACGTTTCTCGCCGTATCTCCGGTATGCTTATCAACGCAGTACATGGCGCGCCGATCAAAGACGCTGTAATCCATATCGGCTTCTGCCACCTGATCTCCCATTTTAACGTGATAGAAAAGGAGATCTCCGTTAGACATCTGGTACGAGCCGTAAGATAAGCCTGTTCCATAATAACCAAGCTGTATCGCGTCATCTGTCATATCCGTCCTAAATGACGGATCATCACCAGTTCCAAGATAAGATTTAGATACCCCATCCGTCTTCATGGCGGTTTCGCCTTCTGCTTCATTTCCTGCAAATGCCGTCATAATGAAGTTTTGGGGGATTAGCGTAAACCCCATGGAAAGCGCAAGTGCTGCTGATAGCACCTGCTTTCTTATTTTTTTCAAATCCTTACCTCCTGATTTTAAAGTCGTGTAGAGATTGTCCTGTGGTTAAATAAATACATTCCACTTTTCCTTGTTGTAGAAAGAGATATCCTTTCTACCTTGTTTAAATGCCTTTTTCCTCGATTTTTTTCTAATTTTTCGAAGAAAATGGCAAAAACAGTTATCTCAAAAAAAGTTTTTCTGCGAGAAGGTTCCATGTATGCTAGAATATTCTTGTAAGAAAAAATGACTACGGCGATAGCCGGAAAGGAAAAAATATGAAAAAGATTGCAATCGCAGCTCTTGCTGCAGCAACGATGTTAACCTTCAGCATGAGTCTTTTCGCAGACTCTACAGGCTGGAGACAGAACAGTACAGGCTGGTGGTATGCCACAAACGATGTTGGTACCACATGGTATTCAAACGGCTGGCAGTGGATTGATGGAAACAACGATGGAATTGCAGAGTGCTATTATTTTGACAGCAACGGATATGCGCTCACAAATGCCACAACGCCGGATGGATATACTGTAAACGCTGATGGTGCATGGACTGTAAATGGTGTTGTACAGACAAAGCAGGTAACAGCAGCCGGCGGATCAGATAGTTCTACTACCTCGTCTGGTGGCGCAGCAGGTTCTAGCGGTTCTTCAACGGGCGTTAAGGTTAAAGATTTTGATTGGAAAATCGACATAAAGCATAAAGATACGGTTATGGCTGAAGAAGCAGAATTGACGGTTTCCAAATATTTGGGAGTGTATACGTGTACATCCAGGACAGATGGTGTCACGTTAGCTACTGACGGCTCTTATCAGACAGAGTTTGCAATCCTTTCGGATGGGTCTTTACATAATAGTAAAGCTTGGAATGAAGGCTACGCATCCGGAACTTCTCGCGTGAGCGACACCAAATGGGCGAATACACGCGCTAATATCACTACTTACTGGGAGATCTTAGATAACGGAAAAAAGATTTGCGAGTATGACGAAATTGGTGGAAAGTTTAGTTCTGAAGCTATCTTTTCTTTGGTGGGTTAATCCGATCGTCAGTCTTACATAGTTACAAAACGCCCCACCCGTAAAACGGGTGACTCCAAATTCCATAAGAATGAGAAAATGACCGCCGCACTGATT
>CAVFER010000112.1:0-3179 GCA_963621525.1 bacterium
TTTATATTTTGAAATATTTCTTCAATGGAATCAGCAAGCACCTCGTTAATGAAGTGTAAGTAGGTAATCATCCGTATATTGACATTTTATAAAAGCCATCTGATACTGTTTCTGGCTGTCTGCCAAATTCTATATCAGATGGCTTAGTATTATTTTTTTAGTTTAGTACGGCAGTATTCCGGAAGATCTTCTGACCATGGAAGCAGTTTCTTTAATTCTTCCTCTTTAGGAAAAGCCCCCATTTTTCTGAGTTCATCCAATATATAAGTCAGATATGCGTATGGTTTCAGATGGTTCAGAAGTGCCGTTTCTGTAATGCTGTAAACAAGGGCACTGGCATCTGCTCCCCGTAAACTTTTGGCAAACAGCCAGTTGCGGCGTCCTACTGCAAAGTTTTTCAATGCACGTTCTGCACTGTTGTTGTCTATGCTGAGATGACCATCTTCCAGATACCGTCTCAGATATACTTCCTGATTAAGTGTATACAAAATGGCATCACCAATAAGGGAAGACCTGTCTACAGAATCTTCCATCGTATGCAGCCATCCAAACATGGCATCCATAACCGGACGGGACTGTTTCTGGCGCTCCTCATATTTTTCTTCCGGTGTTTTATTGTGGATCATCTCCTCGATCTTATAGAGGATCCCGATCCTTGACATCGCCTGATATGCAACGGTCTCTTTCAGCTGTTCTTTTGTGAAGTCTTTTTTCAATGCTGTGAGGGCTGCATCAAAACGTCGTCTTGCATGGGTAAGGCACCCGCTTACTATGATACCTTCTCCTAAACTGTGATAAGCCTGATATCCATCACAGGTCAGATACCCATGAAACCTGTTCTCTAAAAAGTTTACAGGATGATATCCCGCACGGGTCCTTTCATAATCGAAGAGTACCATCTGCGGGGAGCCACTGAACTCATCCGTGAGGTATACCCACATCCAGTTCTGGGTCGTACCTTTCTGCTCTGGTTCTCCAAGTACCTGGATACGGCTTTCATCACAATGGATATATCTGCTTTCCAGAAGTTCTTCTTTCATCAGCTGATACAGTGGTTTCAGGTATCTGTCTGCACAGTTTATGATCCAGTTTGCCATAGTCTTTGTGGAAAGATCAAGATCATATCTGGCAAACTCTCTTTCCTGGCGTGCCAGAGGCATCCCATTTACATATTTAGCGTTCATGATACCGGCGACAAGGGAAGGCGTAGCGATACTTCCACGGATCAGGGAAGGTTCTTTTTCCGGACGTTTCATGGCCCCGCATTTCGGACAGCTGTATACATAAGTGATCTCTTCTTCAACCTCAAACTTTGCAGGTACAAAACGCAGGCGTTTTACGGTTTCCTTTGTTACTACGCTGTATTTTTTTCCGCATTCCGGGCAGTAACGGGCTTCCCCTTCCAGTTTATAGGTCCTGGTCTCAACGGTCTCAAAATTGGAAAGATCTTCTTCCTTCTTTCCTTTTCTCTTTTTACGTTTATAAGAGGATGGCCGGATCTCTTCAAACAGCTCTTCTGTTTCCGCATCCGCACTGGCTTCTGCCTCATTGAACAGGTTCATCTGTTCATAGCCTTCGGCATACTTTTCACTGGATGCACCAAACTGTTTCCTCTGTGCAAGGGTAAGACGGTCAGAGAGCATGGCATTTAAGAATTCGAGTTCCTTCTGTTTATCCTTCAGCAGCTGGATCTCCGTATTCTTCTTCTTTGTCTGTTCCTGTACGATCTTCATCAATGAGATCAGATCTTCACGGCTCATGTTATTCAACTGTTTATCTGTAAAGATCGGTTCCATGTCCTGTCCTCCCTGCTTTAGCGTTATAAAAAGTATATCATGGTTCCAGCTGTTTTCCTATAAAAAACTGCGTTTCCGGATATAGGAAATACGCTGGGAAATGCCATGTTTTTCATGATTTTTACGGGATTGACAGCTCTGCTGTCTTATGCTTACAGAATGATCTTTGGATGGTGTTCCTCAAATGCACCCCTGGGATTTAAGGAGAGTCCGTCACACAGCCAGTGGATCTCTTTCAGAGTCACCTGACGGAGTTCGTCCGGAGTATCCGGCCAGTGGAAGGCATTACGGTCAAGCCGTTTCATCAGGATCCAGAATCCGGATCCGTCCCATTGGAGGATCTTTATAGAAGTACGCCGACGGTTGCAGAACGCAAACATGCAGCGTGAGTATGGGTCGAGGTGAAATTTTAATTTGATGATGGCAGCCAGACCATTGTAACTTTTTCTCAGATCAGTGACTCCGCAGGCAAGATATACCGTTGTTCCTCCTGCCAGGTCAAGCATGGCGCTGCAGGAATCCCAGTATAGATTCCATCAGTTCCGGTCTGCAGGAATCAGATATTTCAATACGGATACTGTCTGAGACAAAAATACGCACCGGTGCAGTTTCTTCAGAGAGAAGCTTTCTGGCAGCTTCCTGTTCAGATGGCAGTCTGGCAAAGACCATATCCTGTTCAGATTCGGATGCCGGCTCTTCTTTTGCAAGTCTGCGGATCCAGTATCCCATCGTAGATAAAGGGATATCGTTTTCTGCACACCATTGTTTACATGTTTTCCCACTGGTCTGGCATTGCTGGATACGGTCAGACCAGAATTTTGCTTTTTCTTCTTTATTCATAGTGATATAGAATACCTCCTGAGTTTTAAGGAGATTGTAGCAGAATAAAAAACGAAAAAACAGATACGGATGATTACCTACTTACAAATCATCCGTACTACTCTAACTTTAAGCCGCCGTTTCCGGCGGCAAGATTTTAAATGTTAGTTGTCTTTGCTTTGCTCCGGCATATTTCTGGAAGCTTTTCAGACCATGGAAGGATATCATCTATAAAGCTGTATTCCTTATCATCCTGATGGTCTTTCAATACAGTCAGGATATATTCAAGATACCGGAACGGATTCAGGTTATTAGCCTTTGCGGTTTCCGTGATGCTGTAGATGATGGCACTGGCATTTGCACCATCCAGGCTGTCGATCAGCTTCCATGTATGCTTATGAAGACAAAAGCTACGCAGGGCACTTTCTGTCGCATTGTTATCCATAGGAATGTCTCCGTCTTCCAGAAATGCTTTCAGGGAAGATTCCTGATTGATACAGTAATTAATCCCGTCCAGTGTCTTTCCGCGTGAAAGCTGGTTTTTAGACTGAATCTCTTTTGCCC
>CAVFER010000113.1:0-2959 GCA_963621525.1 bacterium
GGCAAGAGGTGTAAAGGTTACAGGCGCTACGGTCCACTATGTGGATGAAGGAGTAGATTCCGGTCCGATCCTGCTTCAGAAGGCAGTAGAAGTACAGCCAGGTGATACGCCACAGGTGCTCCAGAGACGTGTTATGGAACAGGCTGAGTGGATCATTCTTCCAGAGGCGGTAAACAAGATCGCCAATGGCTTGATTTAGGAGGAAAGATATGAAAGTACTGGTTATCGGAGGCGGCGGCAGAGAGCATGCGATCTGCTGGAAGTTATCTAAAAGCCCGAAAGTAGATGAATTATACTGTGCACCGGGAAACGCAGGTATTGCAGAGGTTGCAAAATGTGTGGATATCGGTGTAATGGATTTTGAAAAAATGGCTGATTTCGCAAAGAAAGCAGCTTTTGACCTGGTTGTAGTTGGTCCGGACGACCCTTTAGCAGGCGGCATCGTAGATGTTTTGGAAGAAAAGGGACTGCGTGTGTTCGGACCAAGAAAGAATGCAGCAATATTAGAGGGATCCAAGGCATTTTCCAAAGATCTGATGAAGAAATACGGCATTCCGACAGCTGCTTACGAGACCTTTGATACACCGGAGGCTGCTCTTGCATATCTGGAGACAGCACCGATGCCCATCGTTTTAAAGGCGGACGGTCTGGCTTTGGGAAAAGGCGTTCTGATCTGCAATACAAGGGAAGAGGCAAAAGAGGGCGTTAAAACTCTCATGTTAGATAAGCAGTTTGGACACGCCGGGGACCGCATTGTAGTAGAACAATTTATGACCGGCCGTGAGGTTTCTGTCCTCTCTTTTGTAGACGGAAAGACCATTAAGATCATGACCTCCGCCCAGGACCACAAGCGTGCAAAAGACGGAGATCAGGGCTTAAATACAGGTGGCATGGGAACCTTTTCACCAAGCCCATTTTACACAAAAGAGGTAGATGAGTTCTGTAAAAAGCATATCTACCAGGCAACTGTAGACGCTATGAAGGCAGAAGGCCGTGAATTTAAGGGAATCATCTTCTTTGGTTTAATGCTCACAGCAGATGGACCAAAGGTTCTGGAATACAATGCACGTTTTGGCGATCCGGAGACCCAGGTAGTGCTTCCAAGAATGAAAAATGACATTGTAGATGTATTTGAAGCATGTGTAGACGGTACATTGGACCAGATCGACCTGCAGTTTGAGGATAATGCGGCTGTGTGTGTCGTACTGGCATCTGACGGCTATCCGGAGCATTATGAAAAGGGCAAGAAGATCACTGGGCTTGAAAACTTCAAGGACAAGGACGGCTACTATGTATTCCACGCTGGCAGCAAGTTTGATGCTGAGGGAAATATCCTGACAAACGGCGGCCGTGTCCTGGGAGTGACAGCTACAGGAAAAGACTTAAAAGAAGCCAGAGCCAATGCTTATAAGGCAACGGAATGGGTTAATTTTGAGAACAAATACATGCGCCATGACATTGGACATGCTATTGATGAGGCTTAAAACAGAATAAGATTTTTGCAGATACTAAAGGAGCTGCCGCGTAATGAGCGGTGGCTCCTTTTCTAAAAGGATCCATAAATACTTGACATTTTACTCGGTCATCACTGACTCGGTTGCAACCGAGTAAAAATTGACATATGATCAAACGGATGTAGCATTTATATTACGACTGCAAGGTTCCTTTGCGAACAGGCTAAAGGTACGGCAGCACTGTCTGGTAGTACCGCAAGATTTCTGTATTGACTTAATAATAAAAAGTCTTTTGGTTTACGGTTGACTATTGTCCTATATTGTTATATAATGTATTCAGATATTATAAAAGAACAATGTTCAGGAGGATACCAATTATGACAATCAAAGAGATCGTTGCTTCTATTAAGGCAAAACAGCCAGAGATCAAGTCTGTATACTTCGTAGGCTGCGGTGCTTCCCAGTCTGATCTGTTCCCTGCAAAATATTTCCTGGAGAACAATGCTAAGAAGCTTCGTACAAGTATCTATACTGCAAATAACTTTAACTACTCTACTCCAGCTGGTGTAGATGATACCGCTATCGTTATCACATGCTCCTTAAGTGGAAATACACCTGAAACTGTAGCAGCTACCAAGCTGGCTGTTGAAAAGGGTGCTCATGTAGTAGCTGTAACTCATAAGGCAGATTCGCCTCTGGCTCAGAATGGTCAGTACCAGATCATCCATGGCTTCTATGAGAGCTATGGCGCAAAGATGGAAAAGCCTGCAAGAGTTCTGGAGCTGGCTTGCGAGATCTTAAATGAGTATGAAGGCTATGCTTACTATGATGATATGCAGGATGGTTTAAGCAAGATCTTTGATCTGATCAATGATTCCGCTAAGCTGTTCCGTTCTACTGCTAAGAAGTTTGCTGAGAATCATTACAATGCACCTATCCTGTATGTAATGAGTTCTGGCGCTACTCAGTACACCGCTTATTCCTTCTCCATGTTCTTAATGATGGAAATGCAGTGGCTGCCATCCAGCACCTTCCATACCGGCGAATTCTTCCATGGCCCATTCGAAATGGCTGATGAGAACGCTCATTACCTGTTAATGATGAACGATGGTCCTACCCGTCATCTGGATGCAAGAGCACTGACCTTCTTACAGCGTATGAACGCTAAGTACACTGTAGTTGATGCTAAAGACTTCGGTTTAAGTTCCCATATCAAGAGCACCGTTGTTGAATACTTCAACCCACTGATGATCGGCGGCGTTACCAGACTGTTAGGTGAGGAAATGGCTATTAAGCGTGATCATCCTCTGACAATGAGAAGATATATGTGGAAGTTAGAGTACTAATTTCAGATATACTCCCTGGATTAATAAGATGAATATGAAAATGCCTCGGAAGCGGTGCTTCCGGGGCATTTTTTCAACCTTTTTACTTTATCAAATTACATCCAAAAACCGGTCTGCGGCGCTCATAAGCGGTTACATGGTCAAAACCGGCCTGGACCA
>CAVFER010000114.1:0-2841 GCA_963621525.1 bacterium
TATAAAATCTGTTTCTGCTGGAGGATATCATGTGGTTGGCCTGAAAGAAGACGGAACAGTAGTGGCAGCAGGCATGAACAAAGACGGAGAGTGTGAAGTAGAAGGCTGGCATGATATGGTACAGGTGGCAGCGGGATTAAGCAACACCATTGGTTTAAAGGCAGATGGAACAGTAATTGCAATTGGTTTAAATGATTGCGGTGAGTGTGATGTGTCTGACTGGACTGATATTGTAGTAGTAGCTGCAGGCGGGCATAATATGATCGGTTTAAAGTCAGATGGAACAGTGGTTGCAGCGGGCAGAAATGAATATGGTGCCAATAATGTAACTACTTGGACAGATATTGTTGCAATTTCGGCAGGATATTATTATACAGTAGGACTGAAAAGTGACGGAACAGTTGTTTCTACAGGATATTTTGGGGAGTATGCAAATGGAATATGTGAAGGATTAGAAGATTGGAGAGACATTGTTGCGATTTCTGCTGGTGGAAGTGTGACAGCGGGGATTAAAGCGGATGGAAGTGCTATTTCAACAAAATGTCTTGATACGAGCAGATTCTATTATGGTGAGGATGATCTTACTGGTTGGACGAATATGAAAACCCAATGGAAATGATCAGATAGAACAAGATATTTTGGGGAATAGCAGGAGGAAAAAGTGCAAATGAAAGTTGAAAAATGGATAAAAAGGTGTTTGCTTTTTCTGTTAGTATTGTGTCTGCTTGCAGGCTGCAAGAAAAAGATGAATTTCCAGCAGTATTTAGACTTAGGTGATAAGTATTTATTAGAATTAAATTATGAAGAGGCAGCTGTAGCCTTCACAAAGGCCATTGAACTGGAGCCAAGAGAGATAGGCGCATACGAAAAGCTGGCAGGTGCATATACAGCTCAGGGAAATACAGAGCAGGCATTGGAGACCTTAAACAAAGCAGTATCTGTATATGAAGGACTTTCAAAAGAAGAGCAGACAGAAGAGCGAAAAGCAGCGTATGAGAGAATACAGGCTGCGGCGAATACTCTTTCTGTAAAAATCACACTGGAAGCAGAATATATGGATCTTTTAAAACAGTTAAAAGAGAAGATGACCGGCGATGCTGAAAATTTCGGAAACAGCGATTTTGGAAGCAAATTGTTATTAGGCAAAGAGTTCAATTCCCTCACTGAAAATCTTACAGAGCCTCTTATGTGGCAGCAGGAAGATGGAACCTGGATCGCAGTTTATCCAGGCGGTTATGTATATGTGGGTGAAATGGAAGAAGGAAAACGCTCTGGAAACGGAGCATGGTATCTGGAAGAAGCGGGACGTGGGCTGAGTATATACTTATTTGAAGGAACCTGGAAAGATGATTATCCAAATGGTGCAGGAACAGCCAGAGAATATTTAAGCTATGACGGCGGAGCAGTTGAAATGCGACAGGGAGAATATGCGGAAGGTCTTGAAAACGGAGCTATGACTATTTCCATTGCAGGTCCGGGAGGCACAGACATTTATCAGTATACAGCAACAAGTGGCATTCCAGATCAGGTGGAAATGGATCTTGACGCAGAGGAAACCATGGCAGTCATGGAACATATATCCGGACCGGATACCAACCGCTGGCATTTTGAAGCTGGAGACTATTGGGGCGTTTATGGCGCTATGAAAGAGTGACAGCGATCATGCCGCAGATGGTGCTGATTGCAGGCTCATCTGCGGCATTTCTATTGCCATGCATATCGAGGAGGCGCCAGTGGCGCGTCCGCTGATTAGAGAAAGTAAGAAGGAGTAATATGAAAAGCAGAAGAAGAGGATCAGGAATATTTAAAATAAGTTGTATAATGCTTCTGGTTTCTGTACTGGTATTATTAGCAGGCTGCCAGAAGAAAATGACGATGCAGGATTATCTGGACTTAGGTGAAAAATATCTGACAGAAGCCAATTATGAAGAGGCGATCGTGGCCTTTACAAAAGCAATAGAAATAGACCCGAAGCAGGCAGCAGCTTACGAAAAACGTGCAGAGGTTTATACAGCCCGTATCCAGGCAGGCGGAGTGGATGATGCCAGCCAGTGGACGGATGAGATACGTGGATTTTATGCAAGTGGTGAAGCTGATTACCTGAAAGCCATTGAACTGGAGCCAAAAACTGTCGGAAATTATGAAAAACTGGCAGATCTGTATCTGCTGGCAGGAGAAACAGAAAAAGCGATGGATATCCTGAAAAAAGGTTATGAAGAAACAGGAGATGAGGCATTAGACAAGCGCAGGCAGGAAACCGAAGCTTCTCAGATCACGTCCACAGTAGATCCGTCTGTGTATAACGGAAGCATGACAGTAGAAATGTATGGTGCTGTAGACGGTTATATGGGAAAGGATATTTATTCATATGATGATAAGGGAAGAATGATATCATCCATATGGTACGAAAGAGATGGCAGTGTGATCGATACAAACAACTGGACTTATGATGACAAGGCAGGAACAACGGAAGCATATATAACAGAAGTTTACTATGAAGGAATAGAAGAGCAGGAAGGAAAACAGAATGGTGAAAAAACCATTGCTGATAATGGTCAGGAACAATGGGTCAGTAAAAACGAGATCAGCGGATGCAAAGATCAGGCATGGTATTACTTTACAATGGGATATGGCTGGGATGATGCTGTAGACAAACTGGAACATGTATTTCTCACGGATCCTACACGCCCGGTATCGGAGGATGGACGGATAGAACTGACAGATCCCCAGGTAGCAGAAGGACATTATGCTACCTATGAATACGATTCCCTGGGAAGAGTCAGTGCCATATATTCTTATACTTCCGGTGGAGAACAAACGGGTTACTGTATTGTTACATAT
>CAVFER010000115.1:0-2748 GCA_963621525.1 bacterium
GCTCCAGACGGTCAAGGTCAGCCTCCACAGGGAGAGACCACAACCTATAAGATCACTACATCCACAAGTTTTACCGATGCCGACGGTGCATCGATCAAGGTTTCAGACATTAAGGAAGGCGACTTTGTTAAAATTACTACAGATAAAGATGGAAACGCTGTGCAGATTTCTTTAGCTGATATGCCAGGTGGACCGGACGGTTCTCAGTCCGCACCGACTTCTTATTCCTCAGTAAAGGAATTTACCGGTGATGCAGAAGAGTCAGGCCAGAGCTATACCTCAGAAGGCACCGATGAAAGCGCGGTTCTGGTATCAAATGGAGCCAATGTTACTTTAAAGGATTTTACGGTAAACAGAACCTCTGAGGACAGCAAAGGCGGTGACAGCTCCAGCTTTTACGGCATAGGCGCGTCTGTTCTTGCTACAGACGGAACCATTAATTTAAACGGTGGAACCATTACTTCTGACGCAGATGGCGCTGCAGGTGCATTTGCCTATGATAAAGGTACGGTAAATATTTCTGATACCACCATTACTACCACAGGAAATACAGCAGGAGGTATCCACGCAGCAGGCGGCGGAACAGTGAATGCGGAAAATCTGACAGTACATACTTCCGGTGAGTCTTCTGCAGCTATCCGAAGCGACAGAGGCGGCGGCACCATGCGTGTAAAGGGAGGCAGCTATACCTCTGCAGGAACCGGTTCACCGGCAGTTTACTGTACAGCGGATATTGAGGTGGAAGATGCGAAATTGACAGCGGAAAATTCGGAAGCCGTATGCATTGAAGGCTTAAATTCTCTGTCACTGACGAATTGCGATCTGTCCGGTCATATCCAGGATAATGATCAGAATGACTGCGACTGGACTGTGATCTTATACCAGAGTATGTCTGGTGACTCTGAGGTGGGAAATGCAGTGTTTAACATGACCGGCGGCAGTTTGACGTCTGAAAATGGAGGTCTGTTCTACACCACAAATACAGAAAGCACTTTTTATTTAAATAACGTAAACATTACCCCGTCTTCCAATAATGAATTTTTCTTAAAATGCACGGGAAATGCCAATAAAAGAGGCTGGGGACAGAGCGGAGCCAATGGAGCGGACTGCTCCTTTACCGCAGAAAACCAGAAAATGGAAGGGGATGTGATCTGGGACAGTATCAGCAATCTGGACTTTAAGATGACAAATGGAAGCACTCTTACAGGTGGCTTTATCCAGGATGAATCCTGTGCAGGAAATGGCGGCAGCAAAAAGGCAGATCTGTCCATTGATGCCACTTCTACATGGATCGTCACCAAAGACAGCCGGTTAGCTTCACTGACCAATAAGGGAACGATTAAAGATGCAGACGGCAAAACAGTGACTATTAAGGGAAGCGACGGCACTGTTTATGTGCAGGGCAACAGCACTTATACGGTGATTGTAGATTCTTATAATGCATAGTAAGCGGATGTGTCCGGGCGTTCTTTTTTTTCATTGCTTCCGGATTTTACTCTTCTTCGATTAACATCAGTAAGAAGCATAGGATCAAAAGCCCGCAGGAGATCCAGATCGTACGATAGGAAAAATAGTTGAACAGCTGACCGCTGCAGGCGGCGCCAATGGTAAAGGAGCCAATAGCAATAAGATAGATAGCGGCAATTTTCAGCTCATCCTTTTTCTTTTCGGTGACAGCTTTATAAAAATGATCCATGCCGCTTCGCAGGTTTCCGATACACATGGTGCTGGCATAGGCACTGCCTCTTACCGTGCGGAAAGACTGGACCTGCATGGCGCAGGCAAAGGAAGTAAGCCCATTTGCAAGCCAGTTTAACTGTCCCGGGATAAAACCAACGATAAAAAGCAGGATGATCTCCATGGTCAGTACCAGATGGCGCCAGTGAAGCCGCCCGGTGTGGCGGAATTTTGAATGGATCAGACAGGCCATAAGGACTCCCGCTGCAAAAAAGGCAACCGGAAGAAAATAGCGGATGGAATTTCTCAGATCTTTTGAGATCAGATAACATCCCATTAAAACAATATTTCCAGTCTGAGCATTAGCAAAGACATGATCACGTAAAAAATAAGAGCAGGCATCCTGGGTTCCGCCAGATAGATTTAAAAGTATCATAACAGGCAGCGAGTTAGACATCTGCCGGTAAGTGTTTTGTTTCATTAGTTGTTTCTCCTTCTTGAGTTGTCTCTCCTTTCTGCTCAATGTTTTAGCATTTATTTAGATGGAAAGCAACTTATTTTCTGCAAAAAAAACAGCAAAAGCAGGTATCTGGAAGCTACTTTTTCAGATGCCTGCTTTCACCTGCATTTTGAATCATGTTGTTAAAACCGGAGTGATGATTTATTCATCGTCCTCATTTGCACTATCATTATACTCATTCACATAGATCAGATGGCTTTTTGATTCTTCTACGATGGTTCGGATGGTCTCGGCAGTAAGAGGCATGTCCTGAGGCTGTAATACCAGGCTTAAGGCGCATGGAAGATTGATACCGCAGATCAGGTGCCGGTGATCGTTTGTATACGGGCAGAACTGCTGGTTTACGCTGCCTCCTAACATATCAG
This sequence comes from bacterium, assembly GCA_963621525.1. GTDB lineage: Bacteria > Bacillota > Clostridia > Lachnospirales > Lachnospiraceae > Enterocloster. The sequence goes on from CAVFER010000115.1 coordinate 2,563, forward strand.
TCATCATTACCACTTCGTCTTCGGGGTCAAAGGAATCGAATAATTCTTTGATCTGGGTTGGAAGATCGGTGATCTGGGTTGGAAGATCGGTGTCATCCATATAGGCACTGATGTCAATAATGCCGTCCATAGAAGTAAGAAAATTTAATGTGTCTTTCAGACCGTGGGCCAGTAAATGATGGGAGG
>CAVFER010000116.1:0-2233 GCA_963621525.1 bacterium
CGATTACATTATGGCAATGACCTCCGGCGGACCTGCTGGTGCAACAGAAAGTATCACACTTTCCATTTACCGCATCGGTTTCGAGGATATGAAGTTTGGATATGCTATTTCCCAGGCTATGATCGTTGCCGTTATCATTGCAGTTATTTCCATTGCCCAGATCCGATTTACTGACAAAAAGAAGATCTACGATTAAAACAGGAGGTATCCCATGAAAAAAAGAAAAATCTTACATGCTCTGGTCTATACAGTGCTGACTCTGGGCGCTCTCCTTGTATTTTTCCCATTCTACCTGACCGTAGTTTCTTCTTTAAAGGATATGAGCGACATTTTCAGCAACTTCTTCGGTCTTCCAAGACATATTGTATTTGACAACTTTACCTATGTTCTTAAAAGACCGGACTATTTCATCGCACTGAAAAACTCTGCTATCATTACAGGCGTAGCCATTGTTGCCATGGTATTTTTCCTTCCCATGTGCGCTTATGCTATTTCCCGCAGAAGATCCAGCTCCCGTTTTTACAATTTCCTCTACTTTTTCATGGTAGCCGGCATTTTCATTCCTTTCCAGGTTAAAATGCTTCCCATGGTAAAGTTAATGAGCAATATTGGTCTTCTTAACAGAACAGGCGCCATCCTTCTTTACATTGCAAACTCCACCTGCGAAGGTATCTTTCTTTTAGTAGGTTATCTGGCTTCTCTTCCTACGGACCTGGAAGAAGCTGCCTACATTGACGGAGCTACTACCAACCAGGTATTTTATAAGATCGTGCGCCCTATCATGAAACCGATCATCTCCACAGTTGTTATCAAAAACTCCCTGTGGATCTGGAATGACTATTTTATGCCATCCCTGGTATTAAACCAGTCCAATTTAAACCGTACACTGACCCTGTACCAGTATTCCTTCCGTACAGAAAACTCTACCAATTTCACCATCGTATTTGCAGTTATGCTGCTGTCCATCCTGCCGATCTTTATTGTATACTGTTTATTCCAGAAACGTATTGTCGCAGGTATGATGGAAGGCGCTGTCAAAGGATAGGAGGAACAGACATTGGCTTTATTACATGTTAATTTTCATTCAAAAGTCCTGAATATGGACACTAAGATCGGCGTGATCATGCCTCAGAAAATGCAGGGCATCGGTCTTGCCGGAAGCGAGCAGGCAGAAAGCTTTCCTGTTCTGTGGCTTCTCCACGGACGCAGTGATGATTACACCATCTGGATGCGCCGTACTTCCATAGAACGCTACGCGGCTCCTTTAGGCCTGATGGTCATCATGCCGGAGGTAAGCTACAGCCGCTATATCAATATGAAACACGGTCCGCGCTATTATGACTATATTTCCAAAGAACTGCCGGAATTCTGTGCAAAGCTGTTTCCGAAAATGAGCCGGAAACGGGAAGATAATTACATTGCCGGACTTTCCATGGGCGGCGGCGGCGCTATGTGGGTAGGTCTGCACAACCCGGATAAATACGGCTGGATCTGTATGCTTTCCACCGGCGGTGTAGCTCCATTAGAGCACCTTTGGAGAAATAAAGGCGGCGGCGACTACATGTTTAAGAAATGCAATGAAGATATTTACGGTACCTCTGATACTGATTCTCTTGCAGGAACAGAATACGACATTTTAAAGCTGATCCAGGATACTGCAAAAGAAAACTCCGTACTTCCAAAGGTATACCACGCTATGGGTACAGAAGATATCCGCTATCCAGTTGCCATGGAGATCAAAAAAGCCTTTGAAAGCATTCCTGGCAATCCTTATGAGTATGAATACCATGAGGGTCCTGGTGTCCATGAATGGATCTTCTGGGATGAATGGATCCATCATTTTCTTGACACTCTTCCGCTGAAAGGAGGCAACTAATATGGCTCTCATACTGGAACACTTTTATTCAGCTGCCCTTACGGAATGCAATTCCCTGACAGCCATTGTACCTGTAGAAAACAATGCAAAAAGTTCTTATCCTGTTTTATGGTCGCTTCCTCCTGCAGGCTGCGACCACACTGCATGGCAGCGCCATACAGCTGTAGAAGACATGGCAGACGAACTTGGTATTATCATTGTGATGCCGGACCTAAAATTAAGCTACGGCCTTGATATGACACATGGATTTGCCTATTTCCAGATGCTTACAAAAGAGCTTCCGGAAATGATCGCAGACTATTTTCCTGCTGACCTGGGCTTCCAGATGATCGCAGGTGTAAAAGAAGGAGGCTATGC